>CALZHX010000115.1 GCA_945787435.1 uncultured Woeseiaceae bacterium | reverse complement strand
GTCTTTCGCGACACCCCCCTGCATCTTGAGCGCCTTGATCGTTGCCACGAGGACGACGGCATCGGGCGTGAGTCCCGCTTTGCGGCACTTGATGTTGAAGAACTTCTCCGCACCGAGATCGGCTCCGAAGCCGGCTTCGGTAATAACGTAATCAGACAATTTCAAAGCAGTAGTCGTCGCCATCACCGAGTTGCAGCCGTGTGCGATGTTGGCAAACGGACCCCCGTGCATCAGCGCCGGGTTGTTTTCGATCGTCTGCACGAGATTTGGCTGTAGCGCATCCTTGAGCAACGCAGTCATCGCCCCCTGGGCGTTCAGTTCCCTGACCGTGACCGGCTCGTTCTTGCGTGTATAGCCAAGCACGATATTGCCGAGACGCTTCTCGAGGTCCTGGAGATCCGTCGCGAGGCAGAAGATCGCCATGATCTCGGAGGCGACCGTGATATCGAAACCGGCTTCGCGCACAACGCCATTGTGATATCCACCAAGACCCGAGGTGATCGTGCGCAGTGCACGGTCATTCATGTCGACGACGCGGCGCCAGGTCACACGACGAGGATCGATATTGAGTTCGTTTTCCCAGTGCATGTGGTTGTCGATCAATGCGGACAGGAGATTGTGCGCCGCGCCGATCGCGTGGAAGTCACCCGTAAAGTGCAGGTTGATATCGGTCATCGGAACAACCTGCGCGTAACCACCGCCGGCCGCGCCGCCTTTCATGCCGAAACAGGGCCCGAGGCTGGGCTCGCGAAGGCAGATCAACGCGTTCTTGCCGATTTTGTTCATGCCGTCGCCCAGGCCGACCGTTGTCGTCGTTTTTCCTTCGCCCGCAGGCGTCGGCGAGACAGCTGTTACGAGGATCAGCTTGCCGTCTTTCTTGTTGGTAATGGCTTTTATGAAATCCGCGGAAATCTTGGCCTTGTCGTGTCCGTAGGGAATGAGCGCGTCGGACGGAATGCCGAGATTGTCTGCAATTTCTGTGATCGGGCGAATACTTGCCGCCTGAGCAATATCGATGTCACTTTTTACTGCCACGTCTTTGCGTCCTTGTGATCAATGGGAGACCGAGGCGGATTCTAATGCAATCTGCCTTGGTTGAGCATCCAGTATCTTCAGCAGCGTGAAAATCCGTATTTCCCCAAACGCATCACACTCATGTCGATTCGATCGACATATACTGCGGACCTGTCGAAAAAATGGGAAAACATCGACATATCTGAAAAACATGTCGATTTCGTCGACATGAAACTCGGACTTGTCGAAATAATCCGGTTTTATCGACCTATTTGATGAACATGTCGATACAATCGACCAGTTCCTGGTATATGTCGATAAACCACAAGAATATCGACATAATTTCCGATGGGGTAAGCTAAATGGCTGATTTTGATCCAAAAACACCGTTCAACGAGTTGCCAGAACTGCCACCGCCCATCGATCTGATCGAAACCACGGAGATCCTCAAGACCTGTATCAAGGCCCGGGTGGCCCTGGCGGAACTCAAACAGGCGGCCGAACTGATCCCCAATTCCGCCGTGCTCGTAAACGCCCTGCCGCTGCTCGAGGCACGCGCGAGCTCCGAGATAGAGAACATCGTCACGACAACCGACAAGTTGTTCGAGTTCGCGGATATCGCCGAGGACAAGGCCGATGCCGCCACGAAAGAAGCATTGCGCTACCGAACTGCCCTTTATGAAGGCAGCAAGATGGTTAAACGCGGCATGATGACGACAGATATGGCTATACATATTTGCAGTACTATCAAAGGGATGGAGCTTGATCTTCGAGCAGAATCTGGAACAACGCTCAAGAGCCGCATGACCGGCGAAGTGATTTACACGCCGCCGGTCGGACAGAAGCTACTGCAAGGCAAACTCGATAATTGGGCTGAGTTCATGCACAACGACATCGAGATCGACCCGCTCGTGCGTATGGCCGTACAGCACTACCAGTTCGAGGCGATTCATCCCTTCTCTGATGGCAACGGTCGAACCGGCCGTATCCTGAATATCCTGTTCCTGGTCAAGCACGGCTTGCTAAATTCACCCATCCTCTATCTGAGCCGCTTCATCATCCAGAACAAGGCCGACTACTACCGCCTGCTCAAGAAAGTTACGCACGAACAGGACTGGTCAGCCTGGATCCTGTTTATCCTCAATGGCGTCGAGGAGACCTGTTCCTGGACGACCGAAAAGATCAAGGCTATCCGCGAGCTCATGGAGCACACGGCCGAGTACACACAGACCAGCCTCCCCAAGATCTACACCTGGGAACTCGTCGAAGTCCTGTTTAAACAGCCTTACTGCCGAATCGCGAATCTCGTCGATGCTGGCATCGCGAAGCGACAGACCGCATCGGTCTATCTCAAGCAACTTTGTGATATCGGCATCCTCAAGGAGGTTAAGTCCGGACGCGAGGCCATCTTCGTACATCCCAAGTACATCGAGCTCCTGACGGGTGAAGAGAACGTCTGGGTCTACTACTCGGGTATCGAAACCGAGGCAGAACAGGTCGTTGCCGACTAGGTTTTAGATTGCCTGAGTTCCGCCACCGCGATTAGAATCAACCGCTTGCAGCGGAGCATCTGTTTGACGATCAATCGCTACACCCTTTACCAGGCATTCAAGTACGCCCTCTACATCTTTCTCTCGATGAACGTGTACTGGTTCTTCGTCGAGGAATTCCAGGCAAATTTGCTGCTTTACCCGGACGGCGTCCGCTTTGGTGATTTGTATGGCGCCTACGTCGCGACCATCGATACAGCCGCATGGGTTGTCTTGCTACTGATGTTTGAACTCGACACCTACATTCTCGAGTATAGTCATTTTACGAGCCCGGTCCGGTACGCACTCCACTTGCTGAGTGCTCTTTGCTACGCGCTCATCATCCGCGCATTTTTCGGCTATATCGGCAACCTGCTTTCAGTTGAGGACGTCAGCGTGTTCGCCGGGGTGTCTAACCTGTGCTCGCTCGTCAGCGATAACTGGTCCTATTCGCACGACTTTGAGGAGTACACGCTGCTCACTGCCGCCAACTGTGCATCGTTCTCAAGCGCAAGCAGTTTCCTGGAGTTTGCAGACGCGCGCGCCGTGGTTGACGCGTCTGGACATTCGGCCATCGTGCGGCTTGCCTGGGTCGACGTGATCAACGCGGCAGTTTGGCTACTCGTTGTAATGGTCCTGGAAATCGACGTGCGACTCCAGGAGAAAAACCGCTTTGAAGGACTGGCGTTACGAGCAAGCAACATCACCAAAGTCATTCTGTACGCGATTCTGTTCATTGCAGCGGTTTACTGGGGCGTCTACGGTGATTTCGTCGACTTCTGGGATGCATTCCTTTGGCTGCTGGCCTTCTTCTTCATCGAGATGAACGTTGTCGAATGGCGCCACGAGGAACTTGAAGAACAAGCCGCCCGGTCAGGGCAGAATTTCGAGTAGCTCATTCTGCCGCGCGACTTCCTCGAGCGCCGCATCCTGCACTTTCAGGTGCGTCATCGTGTGTGACACGTCCAGCCTCATCAGGTACGGGTGCCAGCGGTCGTTTTCACAGCGACGGTAATACCCTGACACCTCCCAGTCGCCACCAGCGTCGAAAACATACGTTTTTCCCACTTTGCGATCGGGCAACAGCGGGTCGACCAGCTGAAAACATTCATCATTGAGTAACTTCTGCAGATGTTGCTGTGAGGCTTCGACGACTGAGACCTCGAGTTGTCGTTCCTCACGGTGTGCCGGATTGGTAATCCACTTGAATGCCATAACAGCGACAATCAATCCAACTCCGAATGCGAAGACAAGGCGGGCTATTCGATGATTCATGTGACTAATCTATGCCAATAATTTTGTGTGTCTGCAAGCTGAGTTTCCACCGCGGATGCCGCAGACAGTAGTCTATTGCCAGTTGCGTATTTTCTTCGACGTCATCGTTGTACAGCGGCTGAAGAAAAAACTGCTCGAACCGTAGTGTCTCGAAATACTCGGGCTGCGCTTCCTTTTCAACCTGCGGGTACACCAGTTTGAGCTCATGACCTGTGCGCTGCACAACCTCGGCGCTGCCTTTCGGACTGACACAAAGCCAGTCGATGCCGCTGGGCGCGGGGATCGTACCATTACTTTCGATGCCGACCTCGAAGCCGATCTCGTGCAGTGCAGCAACCGCATCTTCATCGAGCTGTAATAGCGGCTCGCCACCGGTACAGACCACGTAAGGGCATTGCCCGGATTCTGTAATCGGCCACTTGCTCGCCACAGCCTTTGCCAGTTCTTCGGCTGTTTCAAACTTGCCACCCCCTGGACCATCAGTGCCGACGAATTCCGTGTCACAAAATCGGCAGATCGCTTCTGAACGATGCTGTTCGCGACCGGACCAGAGGTTACAGCCGGCAAAGCGGAGAAATACGGCAGGCCGGCCCGTCTGCGCACCCTCGCCCTGCAGCGTGTAGTAGATTTCCTTGACCGAATACGTCATGGGTTGTTGACGAGCGGATCTTCGACACCGGCCTCGGCAAACCCTTTCGCCCGCAACACGCATGCAGGACATTCGCCGCAAGGCGGTCGCACGCCGTTGTAGCAGGTATGGGTCAGCGCCATCGCATCCAGGGCACCGAGATCTCGCGCCAGCTCGACAGTCTGTTTCTTTGACAAGTGCATCAGCGGGGTATGGATCCTCACGTCGCTCTGCATACCGAGTTGGATTGCCCGCTGAAGCGCGTCGATGGTCTCCTGCCGACAGTCGGGATAACCGCTGTAATCGGTTTGTGCGACGCCTGTAACAAGATTCGCAATGTTGTTGCGATACGCAAGCGCAGCAGCATAGGTCAGGAAAATCAGATTGC
>CALZHX010000114.1 GCA_945787435.1 uncultured Woeseiaceae bacterium | reverse complement strand
GGTTACAGCGAAGACGATGTTCGCAAAATACTTGGCGGGAACCTTCTGCGCGTGTGGGAAGAGGTTGAAGACAAGGCGCTTAAGAAACAGACCTCTGGATAGGACCGCATCTGGCAATGGCGCAGCCCATCGAGTGGCGTCCGCCGAACTTGGATTTTTATAGTTCAACAATCGGCTCGAAGCCACCATAGATAAGGCGAGTGCCGTCGAAAGGTGCGGGATTTTTCTCCGGATCCATCCGCTCGTCAGTGAAGTCCTCAGACATCATCGTCTTCATTGCGGCATCACGCGTTTCCTTGTCAGGCCATTCGATCCAGGAGAACACGACCGATTCATCTGCCTTCGCCTGAACCGACTTGCCGAAATCGGTCACCTTTCCTTCGGGCACATCATCAGCCCAGCATTCGACAACCCGTGTAGCACCGAGATCGGTGAAGACGCTGTCACCCAGCCTGGCGTGCTCAATATATTTCTGCTTGTTCGCGGTCGGTACGGCGATCACAAATCCGTCGATATAGCTCATTATTTTTCTCCTGCAGCTCGTAGTGGCGAATGGTACTAGAGCAAGCACCTGGTCCGTCCTTTCTCACATGCCTTTCGGCGCATTTACTAGCAGCATCGAGACTGGCTGTTTCGGGTCAGTAGCAGTCGCTCAGCATCTTAACAGGCGATCGGCTGGTTTCGGGGTATAACGGACGTCAAGGTTGTAAAGCTGGCACAGATAGTCCAGACAGAAAGGCTCGAAGCCCTTCAATATAGGCGCGCTCATCCCGAAGGAACGCGTCATTGTGAGTACCACGAATTGCCAGTAAGGTCCGGGGCTTGTTCGCAGACGCAAAAATTGTTTCGCCGTGGTGGAACGGAATAATCTCGTCGTCACGACTGTGAATGACCAGTACCGGGCAGCGAACGTCCCGAACATAGTCGCGTGTCGCGTGACTGAGGCGGCTTAACCAGCGCACCGGCAGCCATGGATAAAGATCCTGGGCAATATCGGGAACCGACGTGAAGGACGACTCCAGGATAAGTGCCAGTGGTTGATGCTGCATGGCCAACCGTGACGCGACAGAGGCGCCCAGTGAACGCCCGAAAATTACGATGTCACTAGCTACTACGCCACGACTCTCGACGAGGTAGCGACATGCCGCATCAGCATCGCGATAAATCCCTTTTTCCGTAGTCCGGCCTTCGCTCTGACCGTAACCCCGATAGTCGATGATCAATACTGACAAGCCCAAGTCCTGGAACTGTGCTATCGAGTCGAGACGATGCGAGACATTTCCTGCATTACCGTGAAAGAACAACAACACTTGAGAAGACCGTCCGGCGATGAACCAGCCATGCAAAGTCACTCCGTCGGAAGTCTCGATAGAGACATCTTGATAGTCCATGCCAACATCGGTCGGTGTCATGATCAACGCTCGACCTGGTACATCTGCAAGATAGAGCATGCGACCCTGCATGAAATACACGACGACAACGAGCAAACCGTAACAGGCAGCGACGACAAGGATAAATTTCAGCATTACAGTCTGTATTCGTGTTCCGGGTGGCGATCCGGTCTGTTCCAGGCGTAGCAGCGCAATATCAAGTATTGAACAACCGCTTTGGGTCAATTCCAGCCGTTGAGTATACAACCTGGCGAGCGGCTGCCTGGACGCACGTACCGGCCGGTTTTCCTCACCAACTTGCCATTTAGCTCCCGCCAGAAGACGCGCGCTCCTCTGGCGGTCTCAGCATGTCCCGGGTTCCGCCCAGCATTTCGATGACCTCAGCAAATCGGGTTTTGAGTGCCTCGTTATCGTCCCAATAGGCGGTTAGCCTGCGACCCTCTCGCACTGCGATGTCGAGTGCCGACTGCCCTTTATCGTTCTCGAGCGTTGCATCCGCCCCAAGATCAAGCAAGTAACCTACGAGCTCGGGCTGACCGCCATCTGCAGCCTCCATCAACATGGTTCTGCTTTCATGTCGATGGTCGATATCGATACCCGCTGCAATCACTTCGTCAATGACGCGTTTGACGAAGCGCACACGCTGCTTGCGAACCAGCGGCGCACGTTCGTCATCGCTGTCCAGCTGTATGGTGGGCGGCGCATAGTGGATGATGGCCTGATGTGCGTAGTTCCAACCGGATTCATGCGTTTTCGACATGTCGAACCCGCGCTCGAGCAGCAGCTCGAAAATAACCACCCCATTCTCGACGCGCCCTCTGCCCTCTTCCTTAATAACGTCGACAACCGCGTCGTAAATGCGATCATGATATTTTACTTCAGGCAACTCATAACCCTGGTCAAACAAAAGAAGCAATACGTCCGGGTTGCTGCCCGCTACAGCGCCCTCGAACAGGCGTAGCGGCTCCTCGCTCTGCGCTCCCATTTCAATCAGGGTCTCGACCACTTTCAGGTCACCACCGACCACTGCATCGTCGAGGATCTGTCCGGATTCCCACATTGGAAATTGTGATGGGTCCTGCGGCGTAATCGTTGCGCCATTTTCAAGCAGCCAGCGCGCGGTCTCTCCGTGGCCGTTCCAGGACGCCCAACGCAGCGGCGCAGCGAAATCCAGCGATTCCGACCCCACGACGCCATTCACATCAGCGCCTCTTGACACTAACTCCTTAACGACATCCAGCATGCCATGGCTGGCTGCGTTAACGACTGGTGTTCTGCCGTACGCATGCGGGCGAATTGGATCAGCGCCAGCGTCCAGAAGGAGAAGCGCTGTCTTGGGACTATCGGCTTCAATGGCCTGCGACAGCGGCTGGTTATAGTAATTCGTGTCGAAGTTGACTTTGCCGCCGTTGCGCTCGAGGACCGCAGGGAGCAGCGCCGTAAACCGATCGTCGATGAACAAGCTTAACAGCCACAGATCGAAGTGCTCGTCTTTGCCGAATTCGTGGGAGTCGAGCAGCGCAATCACACGGCCTCGATTTTCCGACTCCAGTGCTTCGTATACCTGGTCGATGACAAGCGGCCACTCTTCATCCTCAGGTGCGCCGTCGAAGAAGCCATCGTAGTCCCACTCTTCGAACAGACGCGAGCCACAGTCCACGCGCAATTCCTGATCAAGGTACACAGCCGTCCCGCGCTTACTCAAGTGACTTGCGTACTCAGGATCGAACACCCAGGCGCGATCGAACGCGCACAGCCCGAGAGCAACTGCGTCGTGAAGCGTATAGTCGATCCACTCCTGCCGGTCGCACCATTCATCCGCATCAGCGTCCTCCTGCTCTGCCTCAAGCGCACACAGCTGGTAGCCGAGTTCAGCTTGATCGGACAACTTCATCTCACGCTTTTGCGACTGATCCAGCAGCGCATCGGCCATGGCCTCACAGATCTCCGAGGGATTTCCTTCAAGCGCGAGCAGCTCGTCGATCGAGCAGCGAGACAGGTATTCTTGCCTGAGTTTGTTCAGATCACCGAGTCCGCGTTCGCGAGAAGCCTGTGCGACGGAAGTGGCAATTTGTTCTCGCTCTTTAGCCTGTTGTTGTTCCCGGTGCTCTTGCCACTCACTCACGATGAACACATAGCCGAGAAAGGCGAGGAAGACGAGGCCGATCAGGCCCATCACGAAATTGTATATTGTCTTTATGAAACCCAATGCCGCGACCTCCAGGTGCATAGCTCAATAGCCGCCGATTCATTACCCAGGCTGGGCGGCTGATTTTGGTCACAAGCAGTCGTCTGTCATTCTGGAGGCTGGCAAATTCCGACGTGTTCTGTGTTCAACCCGCAAAGAAATAGAAATACACGCCCAGCACGACGGCAATGACGATGATCATCTTGATCATGCCCCCGGCGCCGCCCTCTTCGACCATGCCCGAATTTCCACCTGACTCTCCACGTTTTGCCCTGGCGAGACTGTCGACGACGTCTTTGGCTTCTTTGAGACCGAGACCGGCTTCCTCGCGAAGTATTTTTATCGCTTCAATCTTGTGCCCGGCATCAATGGCTTCAATCACCTGATCAGAAATCTCCAGATCGTTGTAGTTCATCGTCAGGCAGCCACTATGTCTAACAGGACATAGCGCAGCAAAACCTCGTAACTGCCCTTATCCAGCTTCATTCCGTCCGGCAACTCGAGTGTATGAATCGGCGTGTCATCGACGTCGCAGATTTCCTGGAACAAAGTCCCGCGATCACGATATACGCGGTACTTCACGTCACGTGCTTCGGCGTACTTCAGCAGCACCTGGCTCTCGGTCCAATCCTGAATTGTTGCTAGCTCCATGATTCTCTCCGTGCATCCGTTACGTTCTTGCGTTACCTGAACATGTTGCAAGGGCTGTGCCAAGTGGACCTGTGCGAGTAACTCAATGATTTATAACGAAAACAAAAAAGAATGAAAGTAGGAAAGATAGAATTTGGGTCTGTTCTTTGTCACTTTTTGACCAGATGTTCAGCCATTTTGCGACACCCGCTTAACATAAGCAGCAGCCTATAACGGCCACACCACGAGTATTGTTGGCACCGAAACAGCAATGATCAGGATCTCCAGTGGCAGCCCCATTCGCCAGTAATCGCCGAAGTGATAACCGCCGGGT
>CALZHX010000113.1 GCA_945787435.1 uncultured Woeseiaceae bacterium | reverse complement strand
TCGACGCCGACCCGGACCACGGTGGTCAGGGGCTGCCAACTCTGCTGCAGAACCTGATCGACGAGATGATCGGCGCGACCAATGTCTCGTTCAAGTTGTATTCGGAACTCAGTCGCGGCGCTTACCACCTGATGGATCACGCAGCGTCCGACGAGATCCGTGAAAAATATCTTCCAAAAATGGTTGCAGGCACCTGGTCCGGCACAATGTGCCTGACCGAACCGCACTGTGGCACGGACCTGGGCCTGCTCAATACGAAGGCCGAGGCGAACCCCGACGGTACCTACAAGATCAGTGGCGCAAAGATCTTCATTACGACCGGCGACCATGACCTGACAGAGAATATCCTGCACCTCGTAATAGCCCGCATCGATGGCGCACCGGCTGGCACGAGAGGCATCAGCCTGTTCCTCGTTCCAAAGTTCTTCGTTAACGACGACGATACGCTGGGTGAGCGCAATACAGTTCACACAGCGTCAATCGAACACAAAATGGGTATTCGCGCGTCCGCGACCTGCACGCTGAACTTCGACGACGCGACCGGCTATCTTTTAGGGGAAGAAAACCGCGGCCTCGCGGCGATGTTCAAGATGATGAACATCGAACGCATTACCGTGGGATTGCAGGGACTGGGCATGGCCGACATCGCGTATCAGAATGCACTCGACTACGCGCAGGAGAGGAATCAAAGCAAAGCTCCCGCACCGCGCCCTGACGACAGCAAAGCTGCGGATCCAATTATTTATCAGCCGGAAATGCAACGACAGTTGCTAACGATTCGTTCGCAGGTTGAAGGCGCGCGCGCGATGGCTGTTTATGCTGCGCTTCACGTCGACATCATGCAATAGTCACCGGACGAAGCCGCGGCGGCCGATGCGGAAAACCTGGTTGCATTGCTGACACCGGTCATAAAATCCCACTTCAGCGACCTCGGTATGAGCAGCACACTGTCAGCACAACAGATATACGGCGGGCACGGATACGTTCGCGAGCATGGCATGGAGCAACTGGTTCGGGACTGTCGCATTGCGCCGATCTACGAGGGCACCAACGAGGTTCAGGCCATTGATCTTGTTGCACGCAAGCTGACCGGCAAGACCGGCGCGTTCGCCGACCGCTTCCTGAACGATTGGCAGAAGTTCCTGGCTGAGCACGCGAGTGACGAAAACCTCGCCGCACTCGTCGGACCTGCCGCTACCGCGCTGCAAACATTGATCGAAACTACCTCGTGGGTGAGGGACAAGCTGCAGTCTGACGAAGCGACGGCTCGTGGCGCTGCTTCGCAGTATCTGCGACTGTTCGCGCTAACGATCATCGCCTGTTTCTGGGTCCAGGTTATCGCCAGCATTGGCGACAAGAGCGACGCGTTCTATGACATGAAACGTAAGGTTGCGCACTTCTATATGCAGCAAGTCTTGCCGGAAACTGCAGCAATAGCGACTACGATTGTGAATGGATCCGAGTCACTCGCCAATATCAGCGTTGACGAATTGACCGGCTAGACTTTCATCTCATCCGGAATAGCGATTTGCGGCTTGAACCAGGGCGCCTCGCAGACTACAGCCCCGCGATCACCTGAAGGCGAGTCAACAATCAGCTTCGAGCCTATGTCTGAGTACTCCGATGCGACGTTCGCCCAGCCAATATTGCGTTGCAGTCGCGGTGAGTGCGCGCAACGGGTCACATGACCGATTTTCTTCCCGTTTACTGAGATATCCCAGAATTCCTCGTTAGGCACTTCAAGTGCATCACCATCTATCTCGATGCCGACAAGCCGCCGACCGGCGCCTTCGGCAGCAATCTTCTGCAACGCGGCTTTGCCGACGAAGTCACCGGGTTGACTGAAATCAACGAATTGCCCCATGCCAATAACATAAGGACTGTCGTCGATCGTGATATCAGACACGTAGGAGAGCAGTCCGCCTTCGATACTGCGAATCGTCGATGGCGAGGTCGGCGCGATATTGTACGGTTTGCCCGCTTCCATGACGCGTTCCCACAACGCATCTCCATACTGGCTGTCGCGCAGGTACAGCTCGTAGCCAAGCTCCCCGCTCCAGCCAGTTCGTGATACGACCAGCGGGATACCGTCGAGCTCGGTTTCACGCAGACGGTAATACTTTATCTCGACGGCCCAATCGCCGAACAGGTCGCGCGCGACCAGGGGTGACTTTGGCCCCTGTAATTGCAACGGGGAGACGTCAGGCTCGCCGACTTTGACGTCGAAGCCGCTGTTGACCGCAACGCCCATCGCCCACCAAAGCACGTCGCCATCACCGGGTGATAACCAGAAACGCTGTTCTTCAATTCGCAGCAGGATTGCGTCATTGACGATACCGCCATCCTGGTTGGTCAGCGCCATGTACTGACATTGTCCGACTTCGCACTTCGACATATCGCGAGGCGTAAGAAACTGGATGAATTCAAACGCGTCCGGGCCTGTGATCTCTACTTGCCGCTGGCATGCGACGTCCCAAAGCGTCACATCCTTTACAAGGCTCCAGTAGTCCCTGACGTTGTCGCCGTAAGACGCCGGCAAAAATGTATGGTTGTAGACTGTGAACGCGGTGGCACCATAACGCAGCGTCGCTTCGAAAAAGGGCGACTTGTGAACGCGCGGCCCGATTGAAAGCAGCGGTGGGTTCTTTGTCTCGGCCATGGGCGCTGATCTTACGTGACGCAAATTCGGCCGGCAATCATCTTTCGCAGCAGGTCAATCGTGTGCGAGAATCCCGCGCAGAAACGCGACGAGAACAGGCTGTGACAAAAGAATTAACGAGCAGTGAACGCAAAGCATTGATCAACGCAGTTCGTGATTCGTACATGGAAATTTTTCCGACGAAAACGATCGAGTCAAAACTCGACGTACTCGAACCCGGTTCCTATATTGCCGTTACTTGCTCACCAACGAAGGGCGTGGACGAGACACTGGCTGTGTCCGAGCGCCTGGCCGGGCGCGGCTTCAAGGTTGTGCCGCATATCGCGGCACGCATGGTGCGCAACAAAGCGCATCTGCGCGAGATTTTCGCCCGTATCGATCAGACGCCAATCGTCAGTCTATTCGTGCCAGGCGGCGACGCAGGGTCGCCTGTTGGTGACTATTCTAAGGCGCTCGACCTGTTACGAGACATGGCGGACATCGATCACAAATTCGCGGAAATCGGTATCGCAGCACATCCCGAGGGGCATCCGGTTGCGAGCGACGACGAACTGCTCGAGCAGCTGCTTGCGAAGCAGGAATACGCCAACTACCTGGTCACACAATTGTGCTTCGACGCCGCACGAGTCGATACGTGGTTGCGAGAAATACGCGAGCGCGGTGTCCACTTGCCGGCCTGGATCGGCATGCCCGGGGCGGCTGATCGAAACTCACTCATTTCAACGTCATTGCGTATTGGTGTTGGCGATTCAGTCCGCTTCCTGAAAAAGCAGGGTAAAAAAGCCGCGCACTTGATGGCAAACAGGAAGTTCACTCCTGACAGGTTGCAGTTTGCGCTTGCCCCGACAATCGCCAATCCGGATCTCAAGGTCGATGGCCAGCACGTATTCTGCTTCAACCAGGTTGAGCGCTCCGAGAAATGGCGGCACGATTTTGTCGCGTTAGTCAGAAATAATTAGGAACGAGCTTGTCGACTCGATCAGGGCGGACACAACGATCATGTAGGCGAACAAAATCGCCAGCGATCTCGCAGCAGCGCCGAGCCACGTCGTGGAGTAGACGCGCCGCAAAGAGATAAGCAGATAGGCCATAAAGTACGCCAGCAAACTGATTTGCAGGACCATCGCCGGCACGTTTTTGCTTGCAACTCCCTCGAACGGCAACATGACGCCGAGAATCACATACGCTGCGCTGTGAAGGTGCACGGAAAAAATCAGGTGGTCGAAGTACAGGCGCTTTCTGAAAAGGGCCTTGAGTATCAGCGCAAAAACGGGCATCAATAAGAACATCAGGCGTGGCAATTCATCAGACATGAAGCTCGCCTGCCGCGCCGCGTCGGCCTCCAGCGTCTGTGCCGGATCGAGCAACAGGCCGCGGCTCGCCGCCCAGGCCATGAGTACGAAGAACGACACGCTGATAAAGAGGTACAAGCGCAGCGGCGGCGAATAGGTTTTTCTCTTGCCCGCCAGGAACTCGCTCGTCAGGCGGCCGGGTTGCGCAAACAGCGTCTTGAGCGTGCGCCATGCACGACCATCAACATCAAAAGTCTCTTTGAGTATCTCGCTTGCAAGTTCGGGGAACGGCCGCTCGAGATCGACATCCCGTTGCCCACATGCGTTGCAATACGGGCCATCGAGCATGGCGTCGCAGTTCTTACAAAGATCCATAGGCGCAGAGTATATCGGCTTGCCGCGACTCTGTTCGGGTAGCTAGAAGCCTGTCATACCGCCGGGCCGTGAACGCAGCAGTTTGAACTGGCGAAAACCCATATCGATGTAGGGGTCCAGCGGGAAATCGACCATGCCGTAAAGTTCACGCTCTTTGAGCGGCTGCGAACACTGAAATTCACCCCCATCGCCCTTGTTGATCTCGGATATCGACAGGTAGCAAAGTTTCGATGGGCAGGTCAGCGCGCAACCGGCATTCGCGAACAGGATGATGCGATCCTTTTGCTCTATTTTCTCAAGGAACTCAAGATCCTCGTTCAGTCGCATTGGCAGCACAACTGAATCGTAGATCTCAAGGGCCTCTTCGATCTTGCGATGCGTCTTGATGTTCTTGATAACGCTCGCATCCAGCCGGTACATCGGATAGTCGTGCCGGATCCAGCGCGCGAGGTCGTCATGAGTCGTGATGATCGAGTTAATCTCGCGGTGATAACGCGTGAAAAGCCCGATGTTCTGGTCAAATTCTTCTCGCGTCGCATGATGGTTGGACATCGGCAGGCGAACGCCGATCCCCGCGTTGTTCAGCATCAGGACGTCACGATGAGATAGTTCGCGGCGCGCGAACCCGCGCCCGCCGTACAGAGTGCTGCGCTCAACGAATCCGAACACGCTGTCGATCTCACGCAGCGGAATGTTGCCGTAGTTCTTACGGATGTACGCCATTACAGGCATATCGGGCGGTTTGTTACGCGCCGATATCGTGTAGGTGATTGCCGGCTCTGGCAATTCTTCCGTTGGCGTAAAGACTCGCCCACCGGGGATTGGCTTGCGCTCTTTAGATGTCGCTGAGCTTTGGGTCATAATGACATTTGGTACACCACGTTTGCGCGATTATCAGCGTCAGCGCACAGCCCGTCCATTACGGCATTCGCGTACGCTTCTTATGCAATGGCATTTTGAGTGAATCTATTCAGTCGCCGTGAGGTCTGTATTATTGACGGTCTCACAGCGGAAACTGCCAATGCCCGAATTTGCCCGAAAAATCCGGATCCCAGCCATCATTGTCCTGCTCATCGCGGCGACCGTCTCCATGGGGCAGTCGGATGACAGTTTTGGCCTTACTTCGCGCAATTCCGCGCGCGAATCCGAAGGCGAATTTCACTTCGTGCGCCT
>CALZHX010000112.1 GCA_945787435.1 uncultured Woeseiaceae bacterium | reverse complement strand
GTCTCTGCCGGGTCGGACGCAACGATCTGGCTCGAGCGGACAACCCAGATGCTCACACCCTCGCTGCGACGCGTGTACGTGTCGCGCGCATGATCCAGTGCCATCTGGTCGTCAGCGGCATGAATGCTGCCAGCGTGGCGGTGACTCAATCCTGATTTGCTGCGAATGAAGACTTCGTAGAGTGGCCATTCTTTTTTAGACATCGAATTTCCTCATACCCAGGGTCAGAGCTCTTGGGCTCTGACCCCTGATATTAATTACGCGGCTGCTTTGGCCGCCTGCTTTTCGGCATAGGCGTGCGCCGCTTCACGTACCCAGGCGCCGTCGTCGTGCGCCTTGCGGCGTTTGGCAAGCCGTTGCTTGTTGCACGGTCCGTTACCCTTGATCACTTCGATGAACTCCTGCCAGTCGATCTCGCCGAAACGGTAATGGCCGGATTTCTCGTCAAACTCGAGCTCGTCGTCGGGCATTTTGAGACCAAGAAACCGGGCCTGCGGTACGGTGACATCGACGAACTTCTGCCGCAGCTCATCGTTCGAAAAGCGCTTGATCTTCCACGCCATCGACTGTGCCGAGTGCTCAGACTCGGTGTCGGACGGACCAAACATCATCAGTGATGGCCACCACCAGCGATCGAGTGCATCCTGCGCCATGGCCTTCTGCTCGGCTGTGCCCTCGCAGAGCACACGCAGAATGTCGAAACCCTGGCGCTGGTGGAAACTCTCTTCCTTGCAAACGCGAACCATGGCGCGTGCGTAGGGCCCGTACGAACAACGGCACAGGGGGATCTGGTTCATGATGGCTGCACCATCAACGAGCCAGCCGATTGCACCGATGTCGGCCCAGGTCAGCGTCGGGTAGTTAAAAATGCTCGAGTACTTGGCTTTACCCGACAGCAGGTCGGCAACCATCTGGTCACGGGACACACCAAGCGTTTCACCCGCGCTGTAAAGATAGAGACCGTGCCCGGCTTCGTCCTGGATTTTCGCAAGCAGGATCGCTTTGCGTTTCAGGCTTGGAGCGCGCGTCAGCCAGTTACCCTCGGGTTGCATGCCGATGATCTCGGAATGCGCATGCTGCGAGATCTGCCGGATCAGCGTGCGGCGATAGGCCTCGGGCATCCAGTCCTTGGCTTCGATCTTCTCTTCGGCATCGACACGCTTTTGGAATGCTTCGAGTTGCTCGGGCGTTTCGGGCCCACGTCGCTTCGCCGGGTTTTTATCTTTCTGATCAAGGCCCTGTGTATACATGAGATTCACTCACAGACTATTTCAATGGTTGGAACCGCGAACGTAGTAACACCAACAACAGCGCCCACAACCCGGCTACGCCAACATGTCACATTAATTTGGTTTTTTCAATAAATTCTGTATCAGTTTAATCGTCGAGCAGAGGCTGACCACGGGCTATCGAACGGCCGCGAAACAGGGCCACAAATTCGCCGTCCTGGTTGACCACTTCCACGGCGTACAGGCCGCTGCGCTGCCCGCGATGCTCCTCGAGTGCGACAGCGCGAAGTTCATCGTCCAGGAACACCGGACGCAGGAATTCGATCATGCCGGAGCCGGCAACAGTGACATCGTCATAGGCGTTGCATGCAAACGCGAACGCTGTGTCGGCCAATGTGAATATGAGCCCGCCATGACAGATATCGAAGCCATTTGTCATGTCCTCGCGTACTCGCATCGACGCGACCGCCGTGCCAGCCTCAGGTATTTCTATATCAATACCCAGCGCTTTCGACGCCTTGTCATTCGCGTACATCCGGTCAGCACAGGCGCGTGCTCGTTGCAGATCATCCATCAGTTTCAGTCCCGTTACGGTTTCAGGTCAGTCCGCCAAATCGTTGCATGAATGCCGTGGCCGGTGGCGGCAATGGCCCTTGCGCAGTCTCCATCACCTCCGACAACCAGGCATCAGCCTGGCGGTGAACAGCGATGTAGAGGTTGCGGCAAAGTTGATACGCGGCCGTTCCGTGCCAGCCCGCAGGCAACAGCTCTGCCGGCAGCTGCGGATCCCGTAGCAAGACCTTGCGATACTCCTGGATCAGCAATGTTCGGACCACGAACGCGGATTTTGGCGACACGTTCGCATCTTTTCCCTGCGCGGCAATCAATGGCCGGAAGCGCGATACGAAGCTTGCGTAGCGCTCTTCGATGTCGGCAAGGTTCCAACTGGCCTGAGCAAGGTCACGCATTGCGGCTTCGTTGCGTACCGTCTCACCGGACATGACGACAAGCTTGTCGGCCACGCCCAGGCGTTGCAGGGTAGCGTCGAGATCGACCATATCGGGCGATGGATGGGCCAGGACGCTCGCCGACAGGGCGCCGAATCCGAGCCACCCTAGTTCCTTGCGTACGGCATCTTTCTGCGCGCCCTCGATCGTCGACAGTAGTACCGTAGTCCACTCGCCATCCCAGCTGGATGCCGGTTCACCGTAGATTTTGTGTGTCGCCTGCTCAAAGCGCTGGCGACCCTCTTCGGTCAGGCCGTAGTAACTGCGGCGCCCTATCTGGGTGGACTCTAACCAACCGTCCTGTACGAGCCGAAAAACCGAGGTACGAACCAGTCTCTCGTTGATACCGAACTCCCGCATGACCGTTATCAGGCTGCCCAGCCATACGGCGCCACCACGCGGCGCGATCGAATCGCCGAACACGGTCGTGATCAGCGATCCCGTGCGCAGCGTTCTTCGCGAACGAAATTCGGCTACGAGGCTCTTGCTTGCTGTTTCGATAGTCATCGGTGTCGCGCTTGCGTCACAAGCATCTGACCGTATATTGTGATACCGATTTTTTCAAATCCACTTCTTTTTTGTATCCTCCTAGTGTATCCCCTTATGAAACTTGGAAATCTTGTACAAGACCGGTGGGTCGACGGCGGCGGAGAAGGACGCGTACTCACATCAGCCGTCTCCGGCGAGCCGGTAGCGACAATCTCCAGCGATGGCCTCGACTTCGGCGCCGTTCTTGGCCATGCCAAAACCGTTGGCGGCCCCAATCTCCGCAAGCTGACATTCCATGAGCGCGGCGACATGCTCAAGGCGCTCGCGATCTATCTCAACGATCGCAAGAAAGAACTCTACGAGTTGTCGACGCAGACCGGCGCGACGCGCAAGGACAGCTGGCCTGATATCGATGGCGGGATCTCGACGATGTTCGTGTTCTCGAGCAAGGGCCGACGAGAGATGCCGAACGATCACGTGTATCTCGACGGTGCGCCGGAATGGCTGTCGAAGAACGGCACGTTTGTAGGGCAGCACATATTCACGCCAAAACTTGGCGCCGCGATTCATATCAATGCGTTCAACTTCCCGTGCTGGGGTATGCTCGAGAAACTCGCACCTACACTGCTCGCCGGGGTGCCGGCAATCGTAAAACCTGCATCGAGCACTGCCTACCTGACCGAGCTGATGGTTCGGCGCATCATTGAGTCAGGCATCCTTCCGCAAGGTAGCCTGCAGTTGATCTGCGGCGGCGTCGGCGATCTGTTCAATCATTTGGACTGCCAGGACACGATCGCATTCACCGGTTCGAAAACCACTGCGGAGATGTTGCAGGCCCACCCGCGCGTGGTCAGTGAGTCCGTAGCCTTCACCGCCGAGACAGATTCGCTCAACATGTCCATCCTCGGCCCGGACGCGACACCCGGAACGCCTGAATTTGATCTTTATATTCAGGAGGTTACACGAGAGATGACGGCCAAGGCCGGACAGAAGTGCACGG
>CALZHX010000111.1 GCA_945787435.1 uncultured Woeseiaceae bacterium | reverse complement strand
AGCACAAGTGTATTGCCCGTACCGAGATTGCGCAGGTTGTAGGCACCCATGTCGCCGCGTGCCGAATTGACGCCGCCGCTGATGTTCTCTGCTTCGCTGAGGAAGTTCTGTCCCTGCTCAGCCATGAACTCGAGCAACTCGTCGCCCGAGTCAACGCCGAGATCCGCGATGTCCTCCGCGGTTACGACTGATACAGCGAGAGCGTCGCGAATATTCGCGCCCCGAATTTGTGAGCCGACCGTTACGATCTCTTCGATTGGCTCATCGTCCTCTTCTTCTTGCGCCGACACCGTGCCCGCCGCGAACGGCAGCACCAGCACACTGACGAGAAGTAAACTCAAACGGCCACGGCCGCACGAATACCTGAACTCAGAAAACATGATTTCTCCCCCTGCTATAAGCCGGGATCGATGCCCGGTCGAATTTGTTTGTGCCAGTCAAGCTTACCTCGACGGTGATTCCGCGCCAATGCCTAAATTTTCCTACCCCATGACCCGAGGTTATGGGGTAGCAGCCGGTTCTAATGCAACCGGTTTACCGTTGAGCTAAGGTATAACCATCGGCTATGAGGGGTGTACCGATGCGACTCCGACAAATTGAGGTCTTCCACGCAATCTATACCAGCGGTTCGATGACGAACGCGGCAAGACTTTTAAATGTCTCACAGCCATCCGTCAGCAAGGTTCTGGCACACGCAGAACAGCAACTGGGTTATCCGCTATTCGACCGTGTCAAAGGCAAACTGGTCGCCACCCCGGAGGCGGACCGCCTGTTCGGGCTGGTCTCAAACGTCTTTGCACACGTTGAGGAACTGAGAAACGTCGCCGAGAACCTGCGCGCGTCCGACGTTGGCAAAATCAGAATTGCTGCTACACCCGCCTTCGGCGTGGATCTTGTTCCGACAGCGATCAGTTCTTACCTCGAAAAGCACAAGGACACCGTCTTTGAGATCGAAACACTGCACCACGACGAAATTGCGGATGCACTGCTCGAGTCGCGCGTCGACATCGGGCTCGCTTTTGACCCTGCGCCGGTGCCGGGACTTTCCACTGAAACACTCGCCAGCGGAGAATTTGTTGCGATTACTCCGGACAGCGTTCGTTTTGACGGACAGGACCGGGTCACTATTGATCAGTTGATCGACATGCCATTCATTGGACTGAGTAGCCGCGGCCCGCTGGGGAGAATGCTGTCCAGCCACCTGGATAACAGTGGCGTCGACCTCAACAGAATTGTGTACACGGAGACCTATCACGTCGCTAAAGCGCTGGTCGCAAAGGGTGCCGGTGTCTCGATTGTCGACGCGGTAACCGCGCGCTCTACGGAGTTTCAAAACGTCAACAGTTGGCGTATCGATCCACCACTACGTTACTCAGTGGCTGTCATCAGCGCAGACAGCATGCCGCTATCAATTCTGTGCCGGCGATTTATCAAACACCTCAGATCCGTAGTGCGTGACTTCGTACAAACCTGAGTCGTGGCGATAGTTTGTGGTTATAGGTGCCCGATAAAACGACATTGGTGCTGTCGCAATTCATCTTAGTAGTATTTGGGAATGCAAATCGCAGTATTAGGCGCAGGCGTTGTCGGTGTGACGACAGCCTACTACCTGGCAGAAGCCGGGCATGACGTGACTATCGTTGATCGTGAAACCGAGATCGCACGGAGTTGTAGCCTTGGCAATGGTGCGCAACTCAGCTACAGCTATGTTGATGCAATGGCGAGCCCGGCATTTCTCGCGAAGATGCCCGGGCTGTTGGCTGGCATCGATCGAGCCATCCGCGTACGTCCACCCGTCAATATGGACCTGGTGCGGTGGGGCCTCTCATTCCTCTGGCAGTGTTCCAGCGACAAGGCAACTCGCAATACCATCGCAAACCTGGCACTCGCTCAGCGCTCGAAGCAATTACTGGATGAACTTCGACCTAAGCTCAATGGCGACTTCGGTTTCAAGGCTGCCGGCAAGCTCGTACTGTTGCGATCTGAACGCGAGATGGCACACGCCAGGGAGACCTGCAAGCTCAAGGCGGAGTACGGCAATCGCGTCGATGTTGTGAGCATGGAAGAGGCCATATCGATTGAGCCAGGACTGGCGCACATGCCGGGGCCCTACGCCGGAGCGGTTTCTTCTCCCGGCGACGATGTAGGAGACTCCCGGGCATTTGCTGAAATTCTTGCGCAACACCTGCAGGACACGACGACATGCAAGATCTTTCTCAACACGGAAATTGACAAACTCCTCGTCGAGAAGGACAAGTTAAAAGCCGTTTCGACCGATCAGGGCATACTCGATGCCGATGCAGTGGTTGTCTGCCTGGGCACCTGGAGCCCGGCCCTCTTGAAGCCTCTTGGTATCAACACCAGCATATACCCGGCACGCGGTTACAGCGTTACGTTGCCGCCCGGTCCACATGTACCTTCCGCCAGTATCACGGATCTTGGCTGCCGCTTCGTTATGAGTCGCATAGGCGAGAAGGTACGCGTCGCAGGTTTTGCTGATTTCGTGGGCTCCGATATATCCCGTGATGCCGGGCGCATCCAGGAGCTGCTCGAAATAGCCAAAGCCAAAGCTCCCGGCGCAGCCGACTTTGCGGCGACACCCAATCATTCCTGGGCTGGGTCGAGACCGTTAACACCAAACGGACAGCCGATCATCGGTCCGACCTCAGTAAGGGGGCTCTTCCTGAATACCGGGCACGGATCGTTCGGCTGGACGCTTGCCTGTGCGTCCGGAGAAAAGGTGTCGAGCCTGATTGCAGAGCAGTTCGTCGCTACGGAGCCCCAACACCACCGAAAGCAATACCCGTCAGCTTCGCCATCTCTGACTTGAAAGTCGTCAGGTCGTCCTGGCAAAACTTGCTCAGATGATCATGCCCCGAGGCTCGCGCGAGTACGGCCATCAGGTCTGTCGATGCATGGAAGAACCGTGCAAGCCGTTCGGCAGCAAGCTCGACTGGCAAACGGTCACGCAAATGCTGCTTCTGCGTTGCAATGCCGACCGGGCAATTGTTGGTATGGCAGGCGCGCATCCCGATGCAGCCGATTGCCTGAATAGCGGCATTCGACACAGCAATCGCGTCGGCGCCCAGGGCCATGGCTTTCGCGAAGTCTGCCGGATGTCTTAGCCCGCCCGTGATGACCAATGTCACGCCCTTGGCATCACTTGAATCGAGATGTCGCCTCGCGCGCGCCAGTGCCGGGATCGTCGGCACCGAGATGTTGTCACGAAATATCAGGGGCGCGGCGCCAGTGCCACCTCCGCGGCCATCGAGAATGATGTAATCGACACCGATGTCGAGCGCCGCATCGATGTCTTTCTCAATATGTTGCGCTGATAACTTGAAGCCAACCGGAATTCCGCCCGTCTTCTCTCTGACCTCGGCCGAGAAATCGCGATACTGGCCGAGTTCGGTCCAGTCCGGGAACCGCGCGGGGGAAATCGCCGACTCACCTTCGGGTAGCTCGCGCACCTCGGCGATCTTGCCTTTGACTTTTTTGCCCGGCAGGTGGCCACCCGTTCCCGTTTTGGCGCCCTGTCCGCCTTTAAAATGAAATGCCTGCGTCTTCTGGACCTTATCCCAGGAAAAACCGAATCGCGCCGAAGCCAGTTCGTAAAAATAGCGCGAATTAGCGGCCTGCTCTTCGGGCAACATGCCGCCCTCACCCGAACATATGCCCGTTCCGGCGAGTTCCGCACCTTTCGACAACGCCACTTTCGAGTCCTCGGATAATGCACCGAAACTCATGTCCGACACGAAAAGCGGAATATCGAGTACGAGCGGTTTGTCAGCGTTGGGTCCGATCACGACGTCGGTGCCAACCGGCTCTTCATCCAGCATTGGTAGTTTATGCAACTGCGCCACAACAAATTGAATATCGTCCCACTTCGGCAGTTGGTTACGTGACACGCCCATTGCTGCCGCAGGCCCGTGATGTCCCGTTTTGCTCAGACCTTCGGTGGCGAGCTTGCGGATAAGCTTGACGTGCGGTTCATCACTCGTTCCCGTGTGGTCCTGGAATACGCCCTGGTAGCTATCGCGCTGGTACGGCTGTGGATGCTGTGCGGCCCAGGCCTCAATCTCGTCCTGGTCAACCAGTACTGCCCCGTCCTCCACCCAGGAATTGAACTTCGGCAGCGTTTCTTTATGGTTGTATTCGCTAACGCCCGTGTCGAGGCGATAGTCCCAGAAGTGCACACCGCAGATCAGGTTGTCACCTTTGACGAAACCATCTGCCATCAGGGCGCCACGATGCGCACACCGGCCGTACATCACCGACACTTCATCGTCGAAGCGCACGATCACAAGATCGACATCACCAGCGAGTGCGTGTACTGGCTTGCGGTCCTCAATGTCGTCAAGCCTGGCTACAGCAATTTTTTTCATTCGTACCTAAACCTCTTTGTGGCGAGCCAGCCGACGGCCAGCGATGATGTTAGAAGGATGATCACATAGGGAACCGCCGACGCAGCGCCCAGTTCGAAACTGATGAGTCTGTGCAGGGAATCCATCGTCCACCCGGTCGGCGTGAAGTTCTGCAAACCCTGCATCCACGCAGGGGTTACCTCGATAGGCCACCAGCAACCGCCGAGTGCAGCGAGCAGATTCGCCGTGAGGACGCCAAGCCCGGATGCCTGGCCCTCGGTTCTCGCGAGGCTTCCAAGCAGCAGTCCTGCCGACGCACAAAACGCAGCCCACGATGCCAGTACGATAATAATCATCGGTACATCGGGGCCCCACTGCATATTGAAGAGCAGCGTTCCGATCAACACAGCCGAGCTGATTTGCAGCGTGGCCAGTACCATTCGGCTACCCCATTTCCCGGCGACGACCTCAGTGCGGGACATCGGTGCGTAGGCAAGGCGTCGCAATAGTCCCTGCTGCCGCTCAGCAACGAGCATTGAGCTGCCACTGGTCAGGAGCACGAGCAGCGTGAACATGACCAGGATCCCCGGGATCGCCTGCTCGAACCCGCTCGGTATCAACTGGCGCTTACCAGCGGCAGCAACATCAAGCTGCCAGACCCGTGTTTCAACGTTGAGTTCAAGAAGCGAAGCGGCAGATAACTCGCCAGCCGTGCGCGCGTCGGCCGTGACAATGTCGGCAAGCGCAGTGTAAAGACTACGTTGTATGCGGATGACTTCGTAATCACGCGATAGCGAGGATGCGCGCGTATCGAAACTCGCTTTGACCGGTTCGCCGGCGACGACCTGGTTGCTGAAGTTGTCGTCGAAGGTCAATACACGGAGTGGAAGGTTACCTTCTTCGTCCGGTAGCACCTCTTCGCGCCACTCGGGATCAAAGTCATTGTCGCGAAGCCGCAGGTCAATCTGATCCTGTAAGAAACCCGGCGATTCGGCTGCGACGACGATCGGCGTCACGGCATTGCCGCCCATAGTCCCCTGGAAACCGCCGGTGACAGTACCGATGAAATAGAAGAAAATCGGCGGCATGACGAATACCCACACCAGCGTACTACTCTGCCGCAACTGGTACCGCACGTCGTGCCAGGCTATGAAAAGTGCGTTCCTCACGTGCGCGCAAACCCGGCCCGGAGTCGCCAGGCGCAGACAGACAGCCCGATTACTACCGCAACAATGAGCGTGAGCCAACTCAAGAGAGAGATAGACCAGGGATCAAGCGCAGTTATTTCTAACGTGAGGCGGTCCGCCATGAATCCGTTCGGCGAGATGCGCCCAATTGCCGCGATCCAGCCTGGCAACACGGCGAGCGGGAAGAAACTGCCGCCGGCCATTAACAATGGGAACACCAGCATCATCGAAAAAACGCTGGCCGTTCTCTGGTTGCTGAACAGCATCTGCAGCGCGCCGAACCAGGCAAACAAGGCAATGCCCGATAGCGCGATCCAGACCAGCGATGACGGCAGCCTGCCAAACGAAATTCCGTGATACAGAAATCCGAGCACCAGTGTGAAGCCGCCGACGAAGCCGATGACGACGGCTGCCGCAAGCGCTTTGCCAACAAGGAAATCACCCATGCGTGCCGGTGTGAATACAAGACGCCGCAAGGTGCCCTGTTCGCGCTCGCGCCAGAAGTCACCGGCCAGTCCGTTCGCCGAGAATACGACGGCCATCAGGATAATGCCCGGCATGAACAATAGCGCTAATGGTGGCGTCGGCTCCACCGGAGGTGGTTCGATAATCTCGATCTCAATGACGGGCGGGAATAGTTTTGGCGCTATCGATTCCATCTTGTTCTGAATGGCAACCGCAATCGCCGCAACCTGGGCATCGCTCGGGTTATCGGTCATCGACGTGAAAGTCTCGATCTCATCGCCGAATAACTGGTGTGCGTAGAACCCCGCGTCCAGCAGGATCTCGGTCACGTTGGTGATGATACCGGGCAGAATTGTCTGCGACGGGTTCGT
>CALZHX010000110.1 GCA_945787435.1 uncultured Woeseiaceae bacterium | reverse complement strand
TCTGTGTCCGCTGCAAACCTTCGATGGTCGGGACCTCTACGCTGGTAATGCGTCGATCGATATCCAGGATCGTCTGGCCCGGTACTGGCGCCCCTATCACGACAAGGTGCAACATGTCCTGAAAGCGTGCCGCGACATCCACGGCCATGCACTGCTTTGGGACGCGCATTCGATCGCGAGCCGGATGCCAACTCTGTTCGACGGTAAGCTTCCCATCCTCAATATCGGAACCTATGACGGCCGCAGTTGCGCCACTACTTTGTCGGATTCGGTGTTGAGCGTCGCACACGAGTCGCCCTATGAGGCGGTACTCAATGCGCGATTTAAGGGCGGCCATACGACGCGTCACTATGGCCGACCTGCGCAAAATGTCCACGCGATTCAGCTGGAACTCGCACAGCGGGCATACATGGATGAGCCAACGCGGCAATACGACGACGAAAAAGCGTCGCAATTGCGCGACACTTTGCGGCAGATGTTGGCGGCCTTTACAATGCCGGCATGAAAATACAATCGATGTACAAGATCTGGGTGCTCATGATCGTGGGCTTTTTCTTAAGCGCTTGCACAGTGTTCGAGACGACGGCCGCGCGAATCGACCTGGACGCTGATGAAGCGTTGAAAATCTTCACGGAAGATATTGATGGATCCGAGGTCTTCCTGACCCAGTCCGCCGGCTATCTCGTTTTTCCACGTGCTCTCCGAGCCGGATTGGTTGCCGGTGCAGAGACAGGTGAGGGCGTGCTGAGAATCGGCGGCAAGACCGTCGACTACTTCCGCATCACGAGTGGCTCGCTCGGTCTGCAGGCCGGCGCGCAGGCACGGTCGATCGTAATCTGCTTCATGTCGGAAGATGCGCTCAGCGATTTCCGCAATTCGAGCGGCTGGCGCGTTGGCGTTGATGGCTCGGTCGCATTGATCGACGTTGGTGCCGGCAAGACTATCGATTCGCAGAACGTTCGCGATCCTGTCGTCGGGTTTATTTTCAACTCCTCGGGGTTGATGGCGAACCTGACGCTCGAAGGAACGAGGTTTACGAGAATCAACAGGTAGCGCTGCTTGCTCAACAAGACCACGTAGGAGCCCGCCTCAGCGGGCGATCTCGTTATCTACACGACACGGCGCAATCGCACAGGTCCGACACCGGGTACGCGCCCGAGCTTAACCTCGCTCGCCATCCATGGCTCGCTCACATCGTACTCCGCTTGCTTTGGCGTCCTGCGTCGCGACGCTCCACACGACGCTCGCGCGCGCACCCGATGCCCGGACCTCTGCAATGACCGGGGAGGCCGAGGGCGGGATGTTTGTTGCCGGTAGTAAAGCGGACCGCAGGGAGCCATACCGGCAACAAACATGCCGGTCTCGAGCCTGTGTACCAAAGGTGATCGCCCGCTGAGGCGGGCTCCTACGTGGTTTCGACGATCTTGCCTTGTTTGCGGGCGTTTTCGTCGAACTGGTGTTGCCACTCGGATCGAGCCGTCGCCGGTGTAATTTGCACGGCTGTTACTTTGTATTCGGGACAACTGGTTGCCCAGTCACTGTGCTCCGTTGTCACGACATTGGCACCGGTTTCCGGGTTGTGGAACGTCGTATAAACCACGCCCGGTTGTACGCGTTCCGTGATGGTCGCGACCAGTGAAATCTCACCCTTGCGACTCGACAATGCGACGAGGTCGCCTTCCTTGATACCGCGCATCTCGGCATCAGACGGATGCACCTCAAGCAAGTCGGCGTTATACCAGACCATATTTTCGGTGCGTCTCGTCTGGGCGCCGACATTGTATTGCGACAGGATGCGGCCGGTCGTCAGCAACAACGGGAATTTGCGATTCGTGCGTTCTTCCGTGGGTACGTAATCGGTTTCAATGAACAGACCCTTGCCGCGAACGAAATTGTCGATGTGCATTATTGGCGTACCCATTGGCGCCTTTTCGTTGCACGGCCACTGCACGCTGCCGACCTCATCGAGGAACTTGAAGCTGACATTGGTGAATGTTGGCGTTAGCTCGGCAATCTCATCCATGATCTCGGCAGCATTGTTGTAGTGCATCGGATAACCGAGCGCCTGCGCCAGTTCCTGGGTGATCAACCACTCATCCTTGCCCTGGCTGGGTTTCATAACCGGACGTACGCGATTAATGCGTCGCTCGGCATTGATGAACGTGCCGTCCTTTTCGAGGAATGAAGTTCCTGGCAGGAATACATGAGCGAACTTCGCAGTCTCGTTGAGGAACAGGTCCTGTACCACGACACACTCCATGTTGCGCAGCGCTGCTTCGACATGGTGCGTATCCGGATCAGATTGCGCGACGTCCTCACCCTGGATGTACATGCCTTTGTAGCGGCCGGCACAAGCCTCGTCGAACATGTTGGGAATGCGGAAGCCGGGTTCAGGATCGATTTCGACGCCCCAGTGCTTTTCGAACGTGCCGCGAACCTCGTCGTTCTGCACCGGGCGGTAGCCTGGCAGTTCGTGCGGGAATGAGCCCATGTCGCAGGAGCCCTGCACATTGTTTTGTCCGCGCAGCGGGTTTACTCCGCAGCCTGAGAAACCAATGTTGCCGGTTGCCATCGCAAGGTTGGCCATGCCCATGACCATCGTCGAGCCCTGACTATGTTCGGTAACGCCGAGTCCGTAGTAGATGGCACCGCGTTCCGCGCGCGCATAGAGTCGCGCGGCCTCGCGAATGTCGTCTGCCGGCACGCCCGAGACTTTCTCGACCGCCTCAGGCGAATTCTCGGGTTTCAGGATCATCGTTTTCCAGGCGTCGAACGATTGGGTATCACAGCGCTCGGCAACGTACGCATCGTCAGCAAGACCTTCAGAGACGATCACATGTGCGAGTGCATTAATAACCGGCACATTGGTGCCCGGTAACAGAGGCAGGTGATAGTTCGCTTTGATATGCGCGGACTTGACCAGGCCGATCTTCCTGGGATCCACGACGACGAGCTTCGCGCCCTGGCGCAAACGTTGTTTCATTTGTGACGCAAAAACCGGATGGGCTTCAGTCGGGTTGGCGCCAATGACAATAATGACGTCGGCATCCATGACACTGTCAAACGGTTGTGTACCCGCTGAGGTACCGAGTGTCTGATTCAGTCCGTAGCCTGTTGGTGAATGGCAGACACGCGCGCAGGTGTCGACATTGTTGTTACCCATCGCTGCACGAACCAGTTTTTGTACGACGAATACTTCTTCGTTAGTACAGCGCGATGAGGTGATGCCGCCAATTGCCTTGCGCCCGTGTTCGGCCTGGATTTCCTTGAAGCGTTTGGCCGTGTATTGAATGGCCTCGTCCCAGCCGACTTTTCGCCAGGGTTCGTCGATCGAGTCGCGAATCAACGGATCGAGAACCCGATCGCGATGCGTCGAATAGCCCCAGGCAAAGCGGCCTTTGACGCAACTGTGGCCATGATTCGCCTGGCCATCCTTGTCGGGCGTCATGCGCACGACCTGGTCACCGCGCATTTCGGCGACAAATGAACAGCCGACGCCACAATAGGCACAGGTGGTCTTGACGCTGCGCTCTGGCTGCCCATGATCCACGATACTCTTTTCCATCAGCGTTGCCGTTGGGCAAGCCTGGACACAAGCGCCGCAGGAAACACATTCAGAGTCGAGGAAGTCCTCGCTGATGCCTGCCGAGACTTTGGATTCGAAGCCGCGCCCCTGGATTGTCAGCGCGAAAGTCCCCTGGACCTCATCGCAGGCGCGCACGCAGCGCGAGCACACGATGCATTTGCTGGCATCGAACTGGAAGTAAGGGTTGCTGGAGTCGACCCCGGCATCGAGGTGATTCTCACCATCAAAACCGTAGCGCACGTCGCGCAGCCCGACGGCCCCCGCCATGTCCTGCAATTCGCAGTCGCCGTTTGCCGCACATGTCAGGCAGTCGAGCGGGTGATCGGAGATGTACAGCTCCATGACGTTGCGGCGCAGTCGCGCGAGCGCTTCAGTCTGGGTGTGGATCTTCATGCCAGCCTCGATCGGCGTGGTGCACGAGGCGGGGTAGCCCTTGCGACCCTCAATCTCGACGAGGCACATGCGGCATGAGCCGAATGGCTTGAGGCTGTCGGTAGCGCACAGCTTCGGAATGTCGACGCCCGACTCACGCGCCGCACGCAGAATGCTGGTCCCGGCCTTTACGGTCGCGGGCAGTCCATCAATCTCGACCTTTACCGTATCCGTGCTGCCGGATGCCGGCGTGCCGAGGTCTGTTTGCCGAACTCTATTCACTGATCAGCCCCCACAGCAGACGCGAAATCTTCTGCGAAGTATTTTAAGACACTCCGTACCGGAAAGGGTGTCATTCCGCCCATTGCACATAACGAGGCATCCTCCATCGTGTCGCACAATTCGACCAGCAAGTCGTAGTTCGTTTCGCGCTCTGTGCCTTTAATCATGCGGTCTATGACCTCGACGCCACGGGTCGAACCAATGCGGCACGGTGTGCATTTGCCGCAAGACTCAATCGCGCAGAATTCCATCGCAAAACGAGCTTGTTGCGCCATATTCGCGGTGTCGTCGAAGACGACGATGCCGCCGTGCCCGACCATGGCACCGATTCCGATGAAGGCTTCATAGTCGAGCGGCGTGTCGAGTTGCTCGACCGGGATGTAGGCACCGAGGGGCCCGCCAACCTGCACCGCCTTGACGGGACGGCCGCTGGCAGTTCCGCCACCCCAGTCTTCGATCAGCTCGCGCAGCGTGATACCAAAGCCTTTTTCGACCAGGCCACCTCGCTTGATATTGCCCGCCAGCTGAAAGGCGAGCGTGCCTTTCGAACGATCGACGCCAAACGACGCGTACTTTTCGCCGCCGAGATTCATGATGTTGGCAACTGATGCGAGTGTCACGACGTTGTTGACCACAGTAGGTGCGCCGAACAGACCTTCGTGCGCCGGCAGTGGCGGCTTGTAGCGCACGATACCCTGCTTGCCTTCGAGGCTTTCGAGCATCGCGGTCTCTTCACCGCAAACATAGGAGCCCGCTCCAAGGTGCAGTTCCACATCGAAGTCGAAGCCGCTGTCCTGGATGTTCTGGCCCAACCAGCCCGCGTCTCGCGCGGTGTCGATGGCACGCGACAGTATCGAATGCGTGAGCGGATACTCGGAGCGCAGGTAGATGTAGCCACGCGTCGCGCCGACCGCGAAGCCCGCAATCATCATGCCCTCGATCAAGCCGAGCGGATCGCCCTCCATCAGGATGCGATCGGAAAACGTACCGCTGTCGCCTTCATCAGCGTTGCAGGCAATATATTTCTGCTCGCCTTCTGCGTCGGCGACGGTCTGCCACTTGATGCCCGCTGGAAAACCCGCGCCACCGCGACCGCGCAGCCCCGATGTTTTTACGGCCTCAATGACCTTGTCTGCTCCCATCCCGACCGCTTTCTCAAACGCCTTGAATCCCTGGTGTACCCGGAAGTCGTCCATATTGAGCGGCTCAACAAGGCCGCAGCGCCAGAACGTCCAGCGATCCTGGTTGATCAGGTAGGGGATTTCGTTGATCGCGCCGAGACGGCTCTTGTGCTCGCGGCCGCGCAGGAAGCCGGCGTCGAATAGCGCGGGCACATCGCCCGCTGCAACATTGCCATAGGCGATTCGTTTGTCGTCGACAAGGACCTCGACCAGTGGTTCGAGCCAGGTCGCGCCCCAGGAACCATTTCTTACAAGCTCGATACTCTCGCCGTTTTCCTTGGCGCAACGGGCGATCGCGATGGCGACATCGTCGGCGCCAACGGATACCGCTGCCGTCTCGCGCGGGACATAGACTCTTGTTGCCATCAGCCGGACTCCCCGAGCGAAGCCATGATCTCGTCAAATCGTTCGCTGCTCACTCGGCCGTAAGTCTTGCCATCGACCATTATCGCGGGCGAACAGGCGCAGTTACCGAGGCAGTAAACGGGCTCGAGCGTGACATCTTCGCCACCGAGGCTGGCCGAAGCGTATGCCGACAACGTGCGGCTGCCCATTGCCTGGCAGGCCTCTGCCTCGCAGATCTTTACGATGTGCTTGCCGGGCGCCTCGGTGCGAAAGTCGTGGTAGTAACTGACCACGCCGTGGACGTCGGCGCGAGACAGGTTGAGTTCTGCCGCCAGTTGCCGAATAGCGTCCTCGGAGATCCAGGCGAACCTGTCCACGAATGCATGCAGGATCTGCACCAGCATTTCCGGGCGTGCACCGAAGCTCGCGACGATGTCGCTGGCTGCTTTTTTGTTGTATGGCTCGTGTGTCATTCCGTGATCCGATGTTGGCCGGAGTAGATGTTAAATGTCTTACCGCGAAGAAATCCAACCAGTGTCAAATCAAATTCGTCGGCCAGCCGCACGGCAAGGCTGGATGGCGCGCTTACTGCAGCCAGCAGCGGCATGCCCGCGACCAGCGCTTTCTGCGTCAACTCGAAGCTGGCACGCCCGGACACCATGAGGCCGAGCTCTGCAGCAGGCAGCCGGCCCTGCAGGAAAAGAGAACCGACCACTTTGTCGACCGCATTGTGTCGCCCGACATCTTCCATTGTGACCAGCAGATTCCCTTCCTTATCGAAGGCAGCGGCGGCGTGCAGTCCACCGGTCTCATCAAACGTGGTTTGCGCGCTGCGCAGCTTTTCCGGAATGCTGGTCAGCAATGCGGTGCTAAACGAGGCAGCGCTGCTACTGAGGGGTTCAACGCCAATGACACGCAATGCGTCCAATGATGTCTTGCCGCAGACGCCACAGCTCGACGTCGTGTAAAAATGGCGTTGCAGGCGACCGAGGTCTACCTCGACATCGGGGGCGAGCTCGATGCGAACGACGTTGTGACTACCGCTGTCGGGCGCAGGCGGCCCGCAGATTTCGATCGACGCAATGTCACTGGCTTCGTGCACGATCGACTCACCAAACAGGAATCCGGCTGCAAGCTCACGGTCATTGCCGGGGGTACGCATCGTGATTGAAATGCTGCGCGTCGCACGGCCATCGGGCGTCGAAAACGCAAGACGAATTTCGAGCGGCTCCTCCACGGCAACACAGTCACTTTGTGCCGCCCGCTGGCCGTTCGAAACCCGGCTGATACTCACTGCGTGACTGGGTGCGGCCATAGTGCTGACGTCGTTACTTGCTCGACTCCGCAGTATATCGCCGTGCTGTCAGTGAATCTCGAATTTCGGCGAGCTCGGCATCGTCCGCGAGGCGGACATTCCGCCCGGCCACAAAGACGCCCAGCCGGTCGAGCAATGGCCGGAACTCGGGAAACCCGGCCGCATCGGCGTGACGCTGGTAAAGGTCTACGAACAGGGGTTCATCAATGAGGGCATCAAATTTTTCGAATAATTCCATTCCGGTCCAGGTTCGGCGGGACGGCAGGCAGCACGACTGAAACCGTCCGAGGACGTGATCAAGTGACTCCTCTCCAGCTGAGCGCCGCCTCAATTCGACATCCGCCAGCAGGGCCAGCGCGGCACCGCTCCAATAGACTTTCATTCGCGTGTTGCGCTCGTCGCCACCAGCCGCTTCGTTGGGTGACAGATCCGGGGTCGAATCACGTCCGCGCACGAGTCCATTATTGAGCTTCTGCCATGCGACCTGTTGTGTGTAACGCCCGGCACGGGCGAGCAGAATATTCTGGTAATACTGCGCAAAACCCTCGGAAATCCAGCGCCCATCGCGATCGATGTACGGCAGCATCAGGTGCGAAAATTCATGCGTGGCGGTCCAGTCGTCGAGGAACGACTCCCTGGGCCTGGAGGGATCGACCATCAGTTCGATAGTATTGCCGCCATCGCGAACAACGCGTCCAAACGGAACAGCAGATTCGCTGCGCCGGGTTGCAACGGGCAGTAGCAGGACGCGAGCGTAAGGATTTGGGAAACGACCGTAAGCCAGGGCGATGAGCTCTGCCGTCGTGCGGGTCCAGTCGATGACCTCGGCACTGATCGGGTTTGCACGTGACGGTACAGACACGATGCTCAGGTCGGCTTCCGCAACACGCACCGTCTCGGCCGCAAATTTTCCAAAAATCGAAATGGCCGAGCCGCTCTGCGGCGAAGACGTCAGTCGGAACGTATTTTCGCGATCCGCCAGCGGTTGCCACGGCACCGACACATCGACACCGTCAGGCAACTCGAATGACACAATGACCTCGTCCGCGCCGCCGAGTCGCGGACGCCACATCCAAAGTGGAATTCGAACGATGAGTGACTTCGTATCACCCTGGTTGTAGCGCCTGTTCAATCTGGCGGCTTTCTCGAGATCAACTCGATAGGCGAGGCAACGAAGGCCGCTATTGGGGATCGTCAGGCGCGGCGCAACCGGCAGCGCACTGTCGCGGCCGCAGTCATGTGCGCTGATCAGGAACTCGCTGGCGCTGCGCGAGCGTGCGGATACGTCAGTCACTGCCGCATCAAACCGCGCCACACCCTGAATCTCCCCCAGGTCTTCAGCAACCGTTACAACGTACTCGTGCGTTGCGCCTGCAGCACTCGTGGCTACGAAAAACGCCACCAGCCACAGTCGCTTAATGATAATCGTTCTCAATAACTGAGCGTCCTGACACTGTAGGCGCTCCCCGTTATGCTGCCGTTCAGAAACATTGTCTACAATTCGTCGCAGTTTTATCATTATCGTTTTAGAATGCTCGGCCCCGGACATGTTCCGGGCCAGCCAACGAATACTAAAGGAGACTCCGTTGAGCAAGATTGCCCGTCGCAAATTTATCCAGTTATCAGCTGTAGCCGTTGCCGGCGCACTGGCAAGCCCCGGACGCAGAGCGTTTGCGCAGGATTTGCCGCATCTCGCCGAAGACGACGCCATGGCTGGCGCCATGAAGTATACGCATGACGCCAGCACGGTAGATCCCGCAACACGCGCCAACCCGGCCGCCGACCAGACCTGCGCCAACTGTGCGTTGATTCAGGGCAATGACGGCGAGGAATGGCGCCCCTGCCAGATCTTCCCGGGTAAAGCCGTTGCCGCAAAAGGTTGGTGTTCCGTCTGGGCGCCCAAGGTCTGATCGCGATTGACTGATGACCAGGAAACGCCGGCGCTTCAGCCGGCGTTTTCGAATTCATGACCAACCCCCGCATCCAGCATTTCTATGATGAGCCGAGCGGAACGCTTAGCTATGTCATCGCAGACGAACAGAGCGGCCACGCAGCTGTGGTCGACCCGGTCGTGGGCTACTCGATGGTGTCTGGTCGCCTCGACACAGCGCCCTCTGACGTCATCATCGAGTATGTGCATAAAGAGAAACTGGGGCTGGAGTGGATACTCGAGACCCATGCGCATGCTGATCACCTGAGCGGTGCGCAGTACATCAAGTCGAAAATCGGCGGCTCCGTCGCCATCGGGGAGGGCATTCGCGACGTGCAGGCGCACTTCGGGCCGGTGTTCAATCTTGGCGATGATTTCGCGTCCGATGGCCATCAGTTCGATCGCCTGTTTTCGGACGGCGATACCTTCCATATCGGTGAACTCGCTTGTGAGGTCATTGCGACGCCCGGGCACACGAACGACAGCGTCAGCTACCGAATCGGTTCAGCCGTATTCGTCGGTGACAGCATGTTCATGCCGGACTTTGGTACGGCACGGTGCGATTTCCCCGGCGGTGATGCCGAACTGCTCTTCGACTCGATTCAGCGAATTCTGTCTCTACCCGGAGATACACGCCTGTTCATGTGCCACGACTACATGCCGGGTGGGCGCGAATTACGCTGGGAATGTACTGTCGATGAGCAGCGCACGAGCAACATCCACGTCAATGAGGACGTGGACAAAACCGGCTTCGCGGCAATGCGACTTGAACGCGACGCGACACTGAATTTACCAGCATTGATTGTGCCGTCGATTCAGGTCAACATCCGGGGAGGACATCTTCCTGATGCCGAAGAAAATGGTATCGCGTATTTGAAGACTCCCATCGACACGCTGTAGACGGCCTGAGACGGAGACCACCTTGTTCGAGACGCTGCAAACGATGCCGGCGGACGCCATTCTTGGCCTGATCGCCGAACATCGAGATGACCCCCGGCCCGAGAAGATTGACCTCGGCGTCGGCGTATACCGTAATGCCGCCGGCGAGACGCCCATTCTCGATACGGTCAAGAAGGCGGAGCGCCGTCTCCTCGATACGCAAACAACGAAGTCCTATATCGGTACGGCCGGCGAACCGACGTTTAACGCAGCCATGCAGGCGATGACATTTGCCGGTGTGGTGGCAGATGATCGCTTGGTGACGATTCAAACACCCGGTGGATCGGGGTCGCTGCGCGTCGCGGCGGGCATGTTGCTGCGGGCGAAGGACGCAGTCACTGTCTGGGTTAGTGATCCGACCTGGGCGAACCACATACCCCTGCTCGGTGGGGCAGGGCTGGAACTGAAGTCGCACCCGTACTACGACACGCGGCGTCACGTAATTGACATCGACGGCATGCTCGAGACGTTGCGCAGCGCGCCGAAAGGTGATGTTCTGCTATTGCATGCCTGTTGCCATAACCCGTCCGGCCTCGACCCGAGTGAAGACGAATGGCGGGCGATTGCGGACGTAGTCGTCGAGCGCGAGTTGCTGCCATTCGTTGATATTGCCTACCAGGGATTTGCGCGCAGCGTTGATGGCGACAACTTCATTATTCGGGAGCTCGCGTCGCGCGTGCCCGAGATGATCGTGTCGAACTCCTGTTCCAAGAATTTCGGTCTGTACCGTGATCGCGTCGGATCTCTGTCACACCTGTGCGCCGACACAGCAACGCGTGATGCTGTTTCGAGCCAGGTGAATAATTACGTTCGAACGCTGTACTCTTTGCCGCCAGATCATGGCGGCGCGGTTGTCAGCATGATTCTCAATGACCCCGAATGGCGCGCGGAATGGCTCGACGAGCTCGAGGAGATGCGGGGTCGGCTGCGGCGCATGCGAGTTCTGCTGAATGATGCGTTGGTCGAAAAGGCTCCGGATCACGATTTCTCTCACCTGGTGCGCGCCAACGGGATGTTCTGCTTCCTGGGCATTACGCCGGAACAGGTAGAGCGCCTCAAGAGTGACTTCGGAATTTACCTGGTTGATTCGAGCCGTATCAACGTGGCCGGGATCACCGAAGACAACGTCGGCTACCTGTCCGACTCTATTGCTGCCGTCCTATAGAGGCCAACCCTCGGCCTCTCCGATCAATGTAGGGGTCCAGGCACCGGTCTTGGACTGAGTGAATTGACACCGCCCACTTTCAATATGTGCGAAGAACTCCGGCCAGTCTTTGCCACTGGCGAACGGCCGGTGTGCTCTCGAAAGCAGTCGTTCACGTCGTACTCTTTGAGCGGCTGCTTATGACCCATTGCAGACATTTAAGGGTTGAGATGATGACATCATCACAGGTGAAACTCAGCGGCCCGGAAAAACGAGCGTTGGAGCTGTTTTCACGAATCGACTCCAATTTGTTTGAAAGGAACGAACCAGACAAGAACGCACAACAAACAGTCAGGAAATTGACCCTTTCGAAAGACGGAATGGGTACATCCGTCTTGAAATCGGATGGTTTGTTTTTTGACAATCCAAAAGTAAATCCCAAAAACTATAAGGAAATCCGACCTGACTGGATTTGGCAAGACGATTTCATAGAAGTCAAAGGCATCTTCGAATATCTTAAGAAGAGAAAGTAGAAATGCGCATAAAAACCGCATACGGTCGGACTCTACTCAATCGAACGGCCGCATTTGGCCGTAAGGCGACGGTCGCCAGGTCTGAGGTAGAAT
>CALZHX010000109.1 GCA_945787435.1 uncultured Woeseiaceae bacterium | reverse complement strand
CGCCCAATCGACGCACCCTCCTGTTCGAATCGTTTGTAGCGAGCATCGAATCCGCGGTCGAACTGATGGCCGAGCAACAGGCCGAGGAGCACAAACCAGGGCTTCAGGGTTGCGGCGCCGATCAATGTGCCGATGATTTTGCCCCAGTACAAGAAAGGTCCTTACGGTCAATCGTGGCGTAATGCTAACGCAGGAGTTAGCATCCTGACCATGAACTCCTCGGATGCCTTGTTTGAATCGGACATACCCGGCCTCGATTTGATCGCACGTGGCAAGGTTCGCGACATTTACAGCGTCGATGATGATCACCTGCTGATCGTCACGACGGACCGTCTGTCGGCCTACGATGTCATCATGCCGAGCCCTATTCCGGGAAAAGGCCGCGTGCTGACGCAGATCTCCCTGTTCTGGTTCGACATGATGTCGGATCTGATCGAGAACCAACTCACGGACTTGACGGTAGACGACGTCTTACCAGGCTCCGCCACAGCGGCGGCTTTGCGCGATCGGGCGCTGGTCGTCAAGCGCCTTAAGCCGTTGCCTATCGAAGCTGTCGTGCGCGGCTACCTGATTGGCTCGGGCTGGCGCGACTATCTTGAAACCGGCGCGACGATCGGCATCGACTTGCCGCCAGGACTCGAGCAGGCTGCCCGGCTCCCGGAAACGATGTTCACTCCGGCCAACAAAGCCGAAGCCGGCGAGCATGACGAGAATATTTCCTTCGACGACGTGGTGAAAATGATTGGCCAGGACCTGGCCGAACGCGTTCGCGATCTGTCCATCGCCATCTACGAACGCGCCGCAGAGTATGCACTGGGTCGCGACATCATCATTGCCGACACGAAATTCGAGTTTGGTCTCGACGACACTGGCGGCCTGTATCTGATCGATGAAGTGATTACACCGGACTCATCCCGCTTCTGGCCCGTCGACGGCTACCAGACCGGTATCAGCCCGCCGAGTTTCGACAAGCAATTCGTGCGAGACTACCTGGACACACTGGACTGGGACAAGACGGCGCCAGGCCCGGATTTGCCGGCCGACGTGCTTGAACAAACCAGCGCCAGGTACCAGGAAGCCTACAATCGGTTGACGCAATAATGATCCCGCAGCTTCGCCAAAAATTCGACAACCTGGTCTGGGGCGACGGGCTTGAGAAACATGGCAAGCTCGGCCATGCGGCGGCCGTCATCCTTCGCTACGGATATGGCCTGATACGCGACATGGTATCCGGGCAGATAACCCTGCGCGCGATGAGCCTTGTCTACACAACCCTGTTATCCGTTGTTCCGCTTATCGCATTCAGTTTTTCGGTATTACAGGGTTTTGGGGTCCACAATCAGCTCGAACCGTTCCTCTACGATTTTCTCGAGCCGCTCGGCGAACAGGGCGCCATCATAACCTCCCAGGTCATCGAACTCGTCGACAACGTCAAGGGCGGAGTTCTTGGTGGCATCAGTCTCGCATTCTTTATCTACACCGCGGTGTCCATGGTGCAGAAGATGGAGGAGAGCTTTAATTACGTCTGGTATGTCGCAAAGCGACGTAGCTTTGCCCGTCGCGTGACCGAGTACATGATCGTGCTGTTGATTGGCCCGGTCATAATCGTGGTTGCACTCGGCATGATCGCGTCGCTCCGCAGCAATACGATGGTGCAGTTCTTCCTCACCAGCGAGGCGTTTGGTCCGATACTCGTCGCGACAAACAAGCTCACCCCGTACGTGCTGGTTACCGGTGTATTCACTTTTTTGTATATGTACATGCCGAACACGAAGGTGCGTTTCAAAGCCGCGCTCATTGGCGGCCTGGCTGGTGGATTTGCCTGGGCGAGCCTGAGCGCGATTTTTGCGAACGTTGTCGTTTTCTCGACCAGCAGGCAAGCCATTTATGCCGGATTTGCCGTCGCGATCTTCACGCTGATCTGGCTGTACCTGAACTGGCTTGTCCTGCTGTTTGGCGCCCAGCTCGCTTACTACATTCAGAACCCGGCCTTCCTTCGTATCGGGCGGCGCGAGCCGCGTCTGTCGAATGCCATGAGCGAGCGCACTGCACTCAACATCATGTTATTCGTTGGCCGTGCGTTCCGCGATCCGGAAAAGTCGATCACTGCTGCTGAAATCAGCGATCAAATGCAGATGCCATCGATCACGCTGATGCCGGTTCTGCTGGCACTTGAAGAAGGCGGCTTGCTGGCCGCCACCGAGAAAGAATTCCTGTTACCCGGCAAAGACATGGCAGCCATTAGTCTGCGGGATATTCTCTCGGTCGTGCGCGAGCAAGGTGAGACGGGATCCTACCGGGACCCGGAGTGGTCGGGGGAAATTGAGAAGTTTGGCAAGAGCCTGGACGATGCCGTGTTATCGACGGTCGGGGATCGAACGCTGTCAGATTTGCTGGATGATTGAGGCGTTTTTGTTTCATAAACAACCGCTTAAGCGTATACTGTACAAATAAACAGTATACTAACTAGCGGTGAAAACATGCCCTGCAAACAGGAAGTCGCCGAGCACCTCGGCGCGAAGATCAGTGAATTGTGCAGCTACATCTACGCTGCTGAGCACCGTCTGCTGACGCTGATCAGGGAGTTTGACGAGCAGCAGGGCTGGGCTCACCTCGGTTTTCATAGCTGCGCCTACTGGCTCAACTTCAAGTGCGGCATCGACATGAACACGGCGCGCGAGCGGGTACGGGTTGCTCATGCACTTGGACGTTTGCCGAAAGTTGATGCGATGCTCTCTGAAGGCGCGATCAGCTACTCCAAGGTCCGGGCAGTAACTCGAATTGCTGATGAGACCAACGAAGACTACCTGCTGATGATTGCGAAACACGGTACCGCACATCACGTGGAGAAACTCGTCAGGCTGTACCGTCGAGCAGAGCGCCTGCAGGACACCGAGGCTGCGAAAGAACGTCACGACAACCGGCAGTTAAGTTATCACTACGACCACGATGGTTGCCTGGTGATTAAGGGCCGCTTCCCGGCTGAGCAGGGTGCGCTGATCGTCAAAGCCCTGGAGATGGCGATGGAAAGGCAGTACACAGAAAGCGCCAATTCGGATGTTGCAGACGTTTACCCCGAGGGCACGCAGTCCGCGGATATGTCCGCGCCAACTCCGGTTGCAACACGCCGTGCGGATGGCCTGGCCGAGGTCGCCGAGACTTACATGAACTCGGAGCCGGTTCAGAACAGTACAGCAGATCGCTACCAGGTCGTGGTGCACGTTGCTGCAAACGTTTCAGCGGAAACGCCTCATATCGAGAATGGCCCACACGTTTCCGCGGAAACGTCGCGACGCATTGCGTGTGATAGTTCAGTTTTAGGCATCAAGGATAGCCAGGAAGGCGAGCCTCTGGCCATTGGACGAAAAACACGCACAATTCCTCCGGCCATGCGTCGTGCATTGCGTATGCGAGACAAAGGATGTCGATTCCCAGGCTGCACGAATGACAAATTCGTGGATGGGCATCACATACAACACTGGGCGGATGGCGGAGAGACCAATCTTGACAACCTGGTGTTGCTTTGCAGGCGTCACCATCACCTGGTTCATGAAGGTGGCTTCAGTTGCGAGAAAACGGCGCTGGATGAACTGATCTTCAGGGACCAACGCGACACTCCCCTGCCCGCCTGGGCACCGCTACCGGCAATTCCAGACAGTGACATCGAGGAATGGATGGAAAATGAGTTCTGGGATAGAGGCATCGATTCCGATACCTGCCGCTCCCAGTGGTATGCAGACGAACGAATGGATTGGAATCTTGCGGTTGG
>CALZHX010000108.1 GCA_945787435.1 uncultured Woeseiaceae bacterium | reverse complement strand
TCGTTGTCTGGCTGATGCAAAACTACGGCTGGAGGGTCGCCTTACTGATAGTGGCCCCGGCAGGTCTCATTGCCGCACTGGCCTACTGGTTGATAGTGACAGACGACCAGGCCGATCATCCCAAAATCACGCAAGAAGAGCTGGACTTCATCCGCTCAGACCGGCCTCCTGCAGAAGCCGACATAGAAAAGGGTGCATGGAAGCTGGCGCTGAAAGACAAGAACGTACTTCTCATTGCGCTCAGCTACTTCTGCATGAATTATGTCTTTTACCTGTTCTTCAGCTGGTTCTTCTATTACCTCGTTAGCGTGCGCGAGTTCTCCGCGAGCGATGCGGGGATGTTCACAGCCGCACAATGGATTCTGGGCGCAATCGGCGCAACGGTGGGCGGATTCGGCTGCGACATGCTGGTCAGGAAACTCGGGATACGGCGTGGCACTCGCTACCAGACAATGACAGCGCTCGTTCTGTCGGCCGTGTTCCTGTACATCGGAGCAACATCAGCCAATGTGGTGATCACGGTCGTCGCACTCTGTTTCAGTTTCGGCTTCACGCAGCTCACAGAAGCGCCGATGTGGGTTGCCACGATGGGTGTGGCGGGCAAGCACTCACAGGTTGCCACAGGTGTGCTGAACACGGGCGGGAATATTCCAGGCGTGATTGGCGGCTTGATGGTGCCGTTCATTGCAGGCTGGTTCGGCTGGTCCGCCGCGATCATTAGTGGCTCGCTGTTCGCCATTGTGGGCGCCCTGCTCTGGCTGTTCATTCGCGCAGATGAGCCCATGGCGGAGACAACAGCGTAGCTCAACTTTCTTCGAAAACCGGATTCCCGAGCACCGCAAAGTCCGGCGTGATACCAAGCCCGGGAGCATGAGGAGCACTGGCTTCCCCCGCCACTTTTTCATTGAGTCCGTGCCCCGTTTTGACATTAACGTAGGCGTTGAAATCCGTTGCAGCGAAGCGATAGTCGTCGGGCGTCGAGTGCGAAAGATGTGCGATAGCCGCGGTGATGAAATCGCTACCCCAGGTGTCTTCAATATTCATGGGGATGCCGAGGCTGACACAGACGTCGCGGGCGACCTTCGCCTTGGTCAGGCCGCCAAATTTGGAAATCTTCAGATTAATCGCGTCCATCGCGCCGTCCTGGTGCGCCCGGATCAGCATCTGCAATGAATCGATGTTCTCATCCAGGATAAATGGCAATGCAGTACGACGGCGAATCGTCAGGCTGTGCTCGTAAGACTCGCAGGGCTGCTCAATGTAGACATCGACGTCACTAACCGCATTGACGACGCGCGCGGCATCATCGATGCGCCACCCCGTATTCGCGTCGGCGACGAGAATTTCGTCATCGGCAAGAATTGATCGAACAGCGCGTATCCGCTGTATGTCTTCGAGCGGTTCGCCGCCTACTTTGAGCTGGAACTTTGAATAGCCCTGGCCACGATACTGCTCAACGTTCGCCGCCATCTCGGCAGGATCCCGCATGCTGATCGCCCGGTAGAGTTTGAAACTATCACCCTGCCGACCTCCCATCAGATCACAGATCGATTTGCCGGTGGCATGTCCCAACAGATCCCAGCACGCCATATCGATAGCCGACTTGGCGTAAGGGTGGCCGTTCAGGACAGTATCCATGAGCGTGTTGATCCGACCGACGGCCGTGGGATCCTGGCCGATCAGGTACGGTGCGAGCTCCGCGATACCCGCACGAGTTCCCAGCGCGAAGGCAGGCAAGTAGGCCGAGCCGAGCGGCGTGTTTTCGCCATAGCCACAGAGATCTTCATCCGTCAGCAACTCAACAATTGTCGAATCGAAGGTCTCCACATAGTGCTTGCCGCCCGCCCACGTGTAGCGCCCCTCGATAAGGGGAAGATCGACCTGGTAGGCCCTGACTGCCGTGATTTTCATGACCTGGCTATTCCCCTTTCAACGCCGCGGCGAGATTCTTGCCATCGGATTCTGACGTTGCACCCAGGGGTGGTCGCACATTTGCCCACCGCGTATCGCCGGTCTGCATTGCCAGCAAGCGCTTTTGCGCCGGAATGGGTGCGTAACCCTGGATCGTAAGGCGTGTTTGTCGTACCGCCTCGTGTGCCTGTTGTGCCGCATCAATGTCACCCTGGCCGAAGAGCTCGACTACCCTGGCGATCGCCGTGGCATTGACGTTTGCCGTTGCCGTAATGCACCCGGGCCCACCAAGTTGCAACGCGTCAATCAGTGGCAACTCCGATCCCGGATACACAACCAGGTCATCGATCTCGAATAGCTTTTGTGTGTTCTCCCAGTCACCGGAGCTGTCCTTGATACCGACGATTTGCTCAGGAAAATCGGCGCGCAGTCGCGCGGCAAGCGATGGAGGAATACCGACTACTGCGATCGGTGGTATGTGGTAGAGAAAGACCCGGGCGTCCGCACCGATTGCGCTTATCAGTCCGGAAAAATAGCGGTAGAGACCGTCTTCACTGACCTCTTTGAAATAGAACGGGGGCAATGTCATAACAGCCGGGCAACCGAGGTCGAGGCAAGCCCGCGAAAGGCGCGCAGTATCGGCGATATTGGACAGCCCGGTTCCGGGTATCAGCCTGGACGGCTCGATGCCTCCGTCTACGAGCGCGCTGATTGCAGAAATTCGCTCATCAATACCGACCGACAACGCTTCACCCGTGGTACCGAAAGGAGCGAGCCCCGCACAGCCTGCGTCAAGCAGGCTTTTCGCAAGATCAATGTAGAGATCGGTCGCGATCAGCAAATCGTCATTGAATGGCGTCAGTATCGGCGCGATCACTCCGCGAATCGGCTCAAAAGTCACTCTCGGATCTCCTCGTTAGTCGCTCGCGAGAGATCAGCATCGATTGATCTCCCAGCCAGAAAATAGTGCAGCGCCGCCCAGGGCCCCATGACGACCACGGTAATCAGGAGACTGTACCGCAATGAGTCGTCGCCGAAGAGCGGCACGAGATTGTCGCTAAGGGCCCCGACAACAGGTGGCCCAAGACCGAGACTGATCAGGTTAATAAAAAACAACATGACGGCCGACGCAACACCGCGCATGCGCAAAGGGACGAGACCCTGGGTCTGGGCGAGCACCGGCGCCAGGAAGAAATTCGAAATTGCGGCAGGAACAATGAAGAACAGGAGGCTCGATCGAGCCGTCGGCGCCAGGTACACACCCAGCAGCATCACCGCCGCGATCAACTGCGACAGGGCAATGAAGCGGAGCGCATTTTCTCGCCGCACGCGGCCAAAGTAGTCTGCAAAAAAGCCGCCCGAGAAAAAACCGAATCCGCCTGCGATGCCGAGAATCAGTCCAAGCCATAACCCTAAGGATGCGATCTGCATTTCATAGCTGCGATCAACAAAACTCGGAAAGAAAATGATTACCGAATATCCGACAAACGAAGAGAAGCCCGCGGCAACGGCCATATGCACGAACGAGCGACGCAGCAAAAGGTAACGGAATACCTCCAGTAGCGGCGGATGATGCCCGCTGTCCTGCCGATTCTCCGACAGCCCCCTGGGCGGCTCGTTGAGCGTCGTTCGTACAATAATGGCCAGAAACACGCCCGGAATACCGACGATCAAGAACGCTTCGCGCCAGCCGATGTTCTGAACAACCCAGCCGCCGGCGATGTACGCCAGCATGATGCCGGCCGAAATACCGAGTGTGTAGAAACCCATGGCTGTTGAACGCTGCTCGGGTGGATACAGGTCCGAGATCATGGAATGCGCCGCCGGGCTGCAACCCGCCTCTCCTACCCCGACGCCAACGCGCGCAAGACCGAGTTGCCAGATATTCGTTGTAAACCCCGATAGTGCGGTCATGCCACTCCAGATCGCCAGAGCAATGGCGATCAGGTTACGGCGATTCCAGCGATCCGCAAGCAGGGCAATAGGCACACCGAGCGTGGCATAGAACAATGCGAACGCCGTACCCGCCAGGAGACCGAGAATCGTGTCGCTGACAAGAAATTCGTCGCGGATCGCCGGTAACAGGATGGCGAGGATTTGCCGGTCAACAAAATTGAACATGTAAACGACGGCCAGCACGACCATGGTATAGCGCCTGGCTGCGGGCGAAACAAAGGCGTCATTCGCTGTCTGCACGCTGGGTCTTCCCCTCACCGTTATTGGAATGATATATCGAAAGCAACGCGACGAAACTGCATGCAAGACCGGCTACTACCACGACATCCTGCAGGCCCCAGATACTGGCCGCGCCGCCGACGACCAGGCTTCCAAGCGCCGTGCCACCGAATGCGATGACGCCCCACAAACTGCTGACGCGACCGCGAACCTCGTCTTCGACCAGAGTCTGGATCAGGATTTGCGAGCCAACGCCGCACATCGACAGAATAACACCCAGAACCGCAACGATCGCCACGCCTGTCCAGAAGTCACCGAGCGCACCCAGAATCGCAATAAGCAGGCCAGCCAGCGCCACTGCGCCGCGGATGACCGCGACGTTCAACCAACTGACGCCTCGCGACAGGATCAGACCCGCGACCACCGCACCGGCACCTATCGACGATGTCAGCGTTGCGAGGCCGGCGCTGCCGCGCCCGAATACTGCGTCCGCGAACACCGGCATCATCTCCAGTGCGCCACGGCCGAAAACAGAGGCAACGGCGACGACGACCAACAAGGCCCGAATACGCGCGTGACCCAGCACATAGCTCACGCCTTCACGCATTTCATGCCATACGTGCCGCCGGCGCTGCTTCTTTTCCGGGGACGGGTTCAGTTTCACGATGATCATCGCCAGGATCAATGCAATGTACGAAATACCGTTAACCATAAAAGCGGACGCGACTCCGTACGCCGTGATCACGAAGCCGGCAATCGCGGGCCCGACAAACCGGGAGACATTAAATGAAATCGAGGTGATGGCGATGGCGCTCTCGAGCTGCCCTTTTGCCACGAGGTTAGGTACGACGGACATGCGCACGGGCATGTGTGCGCCGTCAAGCGTGCCCTGCATCAGCGACAACATTGTCAGCACAAGGATGTCGACATGCCCAAGCAGCGCGAGCAGCCCCAGCAATAACATGTTGAGCACGCTCAGTGAATTGATAAACAGGGATGCTGCGCGGCGATCGAAGCGATCCGCAAGTACGCCAAAAATCGGACCGAACACGACTGCCGGCGCGAACTGTGAAAACGCGACCACGCCGACCCAGAACTCGGAACCGGAAAGCTGCCACGCATACCAGCCCAGGGCAACCCGGTAAATCCAGAGTCCGTGCAGGGATATCGTATTACCCGTCAGGTAGATCAGGTAATTGCGATTCGTAATGGCAGATTTGGTCACGGCGCATCATAGCATCGTGCCATGCGAGGCTAATTTCGAACGAACAGATTCTTGATGATGTGTCCGGCGATATTCGGATTTTCGCGTAGGCGACGCATCGAATACTGATACCAGAGTTCTCCAAACGGAACGTAAACGCGGAGCGAGTGGCCATCCGCGACAAGTCGCTTGCGAAGACGCTCGGTTACGCCGAGCAACATCTGGAATTCGTACTGGTCTTTCTCGATACCCAGTCGCTTGATTGATGCCTCGGCACGTTCAACGAGGACGGGATCATGCGTCGCGATGCCAACTCGCGCCCCACCCTCCAGCAGCTGATCCAGTAGTTCGCTGAAGGAGTCGCGGATGTCATCGGCATCGGTGAAGGCAATATCCTCAGGCTCGATGTAGATACCCTTGCACAGGCGGATGTCCGTAGGTCCTTCCGCCATCAGGTCGGCGACATCCTGTGCGCTGCGATGCAGGCAGGACTGGATGACCGCACCAACCTGGTCGAAATCACGTCGCAACTCGCGGTAGATATCCAGCGTGACCGAGGTGACACTCGAGTCTTCCATATCGATACGAACGAAGTTTTCATGTTGCCGCGCGCTCGACATGAGCGCCCGCATGGCGGACTCGCAACCATCAACGTCGAATCGCAGCCCAAGCTCTGAGAGTTTGACCGATATACCGCATTGCAGGGCATTGTCCTGGATGCCGTCGAGCGTTTCGCGGTACAGCTGCAGTGCGGTATTGACCTGGTCCTGATTAGTAATATCTTCACCAAGGACGTCGATCGTGCCGGTACAGCCAACTTCGTTAAGCTCGCGCACCGCCCGATACGCGTCATCCAGATGCGTACCGGCAATATAACGCCGCGAAAAACGCCAGGTCAGCGCCCGCGGCATTAGCGGCATCGCGCCAATCATCAGTTTGTGAAGCGGGTTAGCTGGCATCAAACGACTCCACCGTTTGCCCCTTTGCGGTCATAGTTTCTGCAACCAGGGATCTTCTGTCTGTCCGCATATACCGATATAGTCTCAGCCATGGCGAAGATACTCATAACCTACTCCACCACGGATGGCCACACGCGCAGCATCTGCGAGCACCTGCAAAATCTGGTAGCCAGGCAGCATGATGTGGTCCTGTCTGCGCTGGACGACGATCCGGGCATCGACCTTTCACCGTTCGACAAGGTGGTCATTGGCGCCAGCATCCGTTACGGCAAGCATCAGCAACAGGTTCTGGACTTCATCAAACGCAATCAAGTGGCGCTCGAGTCCAAATCTAATGCGTTTTTCTCGGTGAATGTGGTTGCGCGCAAACCCGAAAAAAACACGCCCGAGACCAATCCCTACCTGCAGAAGTTCCTGAAGAAAATCACGTGGGAGCCAGTGAATCTGGCGGTCTTCGCCGGAAAGATCGACTACCCGCGGTACGGCTTCGTCGACAAGCACATGATTCGCTTCATTTTGTGGATGGGCAAGGGGCCCACTGATCTAACGGGAACATTTGAATTCACCGACTGGAACAAAGTCGACGAATTTGGTGAGCTCATTTCCCGAATGTGATCAGGTTTTTTCGCTCGTCGTCCTGAGAATGAGCTTCTCGATTCCGAACAGAACCAGTCCTACGATGAGCAACAGTCCGACGAATAACCAGGACTCGACGGACGAGTAGGTTGCCATCCAGACGCATAGTCCCAGGGCCAGCACCGGTATCGCGTAGCCGCCCGGAAGCTTGAACGCATTCGCGGAAACTTCCGGGTCCGCCTGCCGTTTGATGACCGGCAATGCAGCGATCGACACGCTGTAGACGATCATGCGCGTCAGCGTCGATGCGATTGCCAGCTTTGCGAATGTGCCCGACAGAGCGACGACAAGCGCAATCCCACCGAAGAAGAGCACCGAGTTGGCGGGCGATGCGTACTTCGGGTGTATCTTGCCAAACCACTGCGGCAACAGGCGCTGCTCGGCCATGGAAAGCGTCAGCCGCGACGCACTGAGTACCGACCCCGCCAGGTTACCGCCAATCGAGAACACGGCTGTCAAAGCTATGACGACGGCACCGCCCGGGCCGACAATCCTGCTCGCGACGTCGGCCAGCGTCGCACCGCTATCGAGTTCATCGGGCAGCACAACGACGTAGACCAGCATGATCAGCAGGTAGAGCACAGTGATCACGAGAACCGTCTTAACCATCGCGAGCGGAATCGTTCGCCGCGGGTTCTTCGTCTCCCCGGCCGTCATCACGATCGCCTCGAAACCGATGAAGGCATAAAACAGCAGCAGCATCGTGCCACCCGGGTCGTTGACCGTTGGCAGCGCCTCCGGGAACAGGATGTCCGGGCTGACGAACTGCAGTCCGAGCATGATCAACATCAGGAGCGGCATGAGCTTGAAGAACGTGAGCACAGCCAGCGTGCGAATACTGTTCTTTACCCCAAGCATGTTGATCACGGTAAGGCCGCCGATGACCACGGTGACGACGGCAGCGTGACCGGCCGTAGTATCGAACCATGACCAGCCCGACCCGACCTTGCTGAGGTACTCAGCTATTACGTGCGAATTGGCGGCAGTCGACGAGATACGGCTCACGTAGTAGATCCAGCTGGTGCCAAAGCCGATGACCGGGCCGAACGCCGTGGTCGAATAAAGGGCCGGACCGCCAGAATCCTTGAAGTAGCTGCCAAGTTCGGCGAAAGCCAACACGATCAGGATGACCAGAAGGCCAGCCGCGACGAACAGCCATGGGCTCAGAACACCGGCCTGCACAGCGACCTTTGACGGCAGTCCGAAGATACCGGCGCCGATCATGCCGTTCAGGACAAGGAGAGAACCACCGATACCGCCGATCCCGCGGATCAGCTGGGCTTTCTGGGATGTCACGTCGCAATCAAACCGTATGACCTGCCGATCGACAGATCATACAGGTTGATTCACATCTAGCGAGCGATGGCGGCCAGATTCAGGAGCGCCGGCACATCGCTCGGTTTGTACAGATCGATCTGCGAGAACGCGACCGGGCTCGAAGGGTGTGCGGTGATGACGAGCGTCGACTTGCCGAGTACGAACTCTTTGAAGGGGTCGATCATGTACTGGTCGAACTCGATGCCGTAAGTCTCGCCAACGAACTCGAAGGAATCAATTTGGGCGCGTATTGTCTCTGCCGCCGAAAGTCCGCGTTGCTTGCAATACTTCGTCATGCGCTCGTTGAGCGAGCGGTCTGTGAACTCAATGTTCATACTTCTAAGCCGCGGCTGCGAGGCCGGACCCTTCATCAATTCCGCGACCATATTGCCCGCAAGCGAAACGCTGGCATCCATGTCCCACATATCTTCCATGCTGATCTGCATGTCGAACGAAAAGCGAGTTTCTTCATCGCTTATACTCATGTACATCGACATGACCTGATCGTCGTAGCCGAGTGCTGACAACGCAGCGGGCGAAAACCCGTACTTGCCGGTGCACTCCGCAGCTGCGCTGTCGGGGTTCTCCGCGTCACGTGCAGCCAATGAGAACTCGTACAAGTCGTCGTAGTAGTCAGCATTTGCCGGAATTCGCAGGCCCTCGATCAGGAAACCTATCTGCTCGGGCATGGCATCCGGACCCTTCGAGGACAAGTCGCTGAGAGCGATCAACGAGAGGAAGCTTGGCGTGTCTATGCCGATACGGTCGATGGTGAGGTCGTCGGCATAACCATCGACGCGAATTTTGACACCATCTACCGTCAGTTCACCGGACAGCGTCGAACCGACACCGTCGTACTCGACATTGGCGTACGGCGACGCCATCAGGACGACCATGTCCATCGCGTCGGTGACCTCACTGTGGAGATAGAACTTCGCGCCACCGTAACCGAGGGCTCCAATCAAAATTGCCCAAATAATAAAATTCTTCATCCGCAGGACCCGTTTTCCGCATTAATCCGATATCTGCGGGCATCGTGACGAAGAATGGGCGTTGACGGAACAGAATCCGTCACAGATTTAACAAAAGTCTGCGAATACCGGCACTTCGCCATTGCTAGAATACGCATAACAATGGACGACCAACTCAACAACGAGATTAAGCGGAACGTGGTTTCCGCTTTGCACGAAGACGTCGGCGCCGGCGATGTCACAGGCCAGCTCATCGATGTGGCGAAAACGACCAATGCCAGCATCGTGACGCGTGAACGCATGACGATGGCAGGACAACCCTGGGTCGACGAAGTGTGTCACCAGGTAGACCCGGCTATCGAGCTGCATTGGCATTGCAGCGATGGAGACATCGTCGATGAGAATACTGTGCTGTGCGACCTGACCGGCCCCGCACGCTCCATGCTCACCGCCGAGCGAACGGCGCTGAACTTCCTGCAGTTGTTGTCCGCCACAGCGACGACCACGTCTACCTATGTTGCGGCAACCGCCGGCACGAACTGCCGCCTGCTCGATACGCGCAAGACGATTCCTGGTCTTCGCCTCGCGCAAAAATACGCAGTTCGTTGCGGCGGTGGTCACAACCACCGCGTCGGCCTTTACGACGCAATCCTTATCAAGGAAAACCACATCCTGAGTGCCGGAGGAATCGCGGCTGCTGTTGCCGCGGCGCGCGACATGCACGCGAATATGTCCGTCGAAGTCGAGGTCGAGTCGCTGGACGAGTTGCGCCAGGCACTGGCCGCGAAGGCCGACCGGATGTTGCTGGATAATTTCCCGCTCGACCTGCTCGAGCAGGCCGTCGCAGTCAATCGCATCGACGGTAATCCTCCGGCGGAACTCGAGGCTTCGGGCGGCATGACACTGGACGAGATTGCATCCGTCGCCGCAACAGGCGTTGACTACATTTCGGTGGGCGCGCTAACCAAGAATGTCAGCGCGGTCGATCTGTCGATGCGCTTCAAATAGCGATCATGCGCTCGACCGCCTTACGTGCGTCGACCGCAATGGCGGGATCTATTTCAACGCGCGGCGCGAGTGTATCCAGCGCTTCGTAGATATTGGCCAGCGTGATTCGTTTCATGTGTGGACACAGATTGCAGGGCCGAATGAACTCGACGTCAGTGATATCGGCCGCGACGTTGTCGCTCATCGAACATTCGGTGACCATCAGCACGCGCTTCGGCTTCTCGGTCTGAACGAAAGCCTGCATCTGCGCCGTTGAGCCAACGAAGTCGGAAGCTTCAAGCACATCAGGCGGGCATTCCGGATGGGCGATAATGGTCAATCCGTCGTAGTCCTTCCGGTACTGCTCCAGCTGTGCTCCTGTGAAGCGTTCATGCACTTCACAATGTCCTTTCCACGAAATGATCTTTACATTGGTCTGCTGGGCAACGTAGTTGGCGAGATACTCGTCGGGCAGGAAGATGACCTGGTCTACACCAAGCGACTCGACGACCTCGACAGCATTGCCCGACGTGCAACAGATGTCCGATTCTGCTTTTACTTCGGCGGACGTGTTGACGTAGGTGACTACAGGCGTATTCGGGTACTGTCTGCGCATTTCCCGGATGTCCGCCGCTGTGATTGAGTCGGCCAGCGAGCACCCTGCCCGCTCATCCGGTATCAATACGATCTTGTCCGGGTTCAACAGCTTGGCTGTTTCCGCCATGAAATGGACACCCGCGACAACGATGACGTCCGCGTCTGTCTCGACCGCCTTTCTGGCCAGCGCGAGCGAGTCGCCGGTTATGTCGGCGACACAGTGAAAGATCTCCGGTGTCTGGTAGTTGTGCGCGAGTATTACGGCATTGCGTCGTTTCTTGAGCTCGTTGATTGCAGCCACATACGGTGCGTGTACAGGCCATTCAACATCGGGAATGACAGTTTTAACACGCTCGTAAAACTGGGCCGTGCTCTTGAGAGCCGCGGGTACATTGGTTGTGGGTAGCATGGATCACCTGATTGCCGCTAAAGCTAACATTTGAAACTAATTATGCTCAATCTGAGCATATTCGATATACTCGCAAAGAGCATAATAGGTGTCAAGCCATGAACCCGGGTCCCGAACAAACCATCATCAATCTCACGGCCGTGATCGTCGCCGTCACGGACAACCAGCCACGTGTGCTCATCGTGGACCAGGATGGCGAGGGACTGCCCAACGGGCCTTTCGACCCGCTCAAACACGACAGCCTCGAAAGCGGCCTGCGGCAATGGGTCGAGGCGCAGACAGGGCTGGACCTCTATTACGTCGAGCAGTTGTATACGTTTGGCAACCGCAATCGCGACCCGATTGAGATACTCGGTGGCCCACGCGTGGTGTCGGTGGCCTATATGGCTTTGACGCATGAAGATGCTGTCGACGCGCCGAACGCCGCGTGGCGGGACTGGTACAGTTTCCTGCCCTGGGAAGACTGGCGCCTGGGTCGGCCGGCCCTGATTGAGGAGCAGATCGAGCCTGCCCTCGACCGGTGGGTCAGGCAGTCGCAAAGCAAGTCCCGGCGGCAGCGTCACGACCGTGTGAACGTGACATTCGGTCCCGGTGCGGCATCAGACATGGATGCCGTCTTATCCCTCGAGCGTTTTGAACTGCTGTATGACGCTGAACTC
>CALZHX010000107.1 GCA_945787435.1 uncultured Woeseiaceae bacterium | reverse complement strand
GAATACGACAGCCGTTACAGCGAGCAGCGTCAGAGCGCGTTTGGCAAATTCACGGATCAACGGAAACTCTCAATATTACAGGGCCTTAATAATTGGGACCCTGTTTCCTAGCGTGCGTTCCACATTCTAGCGCTTTCGAGCACCTCTGCGGCATGCCCTTTTACCTTAACCTTGCGCCACTCTTCCCGCAGCTTGCCGTTCTTGTCGATGAGGAAGGTACTGCGGACAACGCCCATGAACTTTCTGCCGTACAGGGTCTTTTCGTGAATCACGTCGAACTTCTTGCAGAGCTTCTCATCCGGGTCCGACAGGAGATCAAACGGAAAACCCTGCTTGGCCTTAAATTTCTCATGCGATGCGATGCTGTCGCGAGATACGCCGAAAATCACCGTGTTTTGTCGCCGAAATTTTGCTGATAATTCCTTGAAGTCGAGTCCTTCCTGGGTGCAGCCAGGTGTGCTGTCTTTAGGATAAAAATAGATAACGACGTTTTTCCCGCGCAGGTCTTTCAGCCGAATGTTCTTCTCGCCTGTTGCCTCGCACGTGAAATCGGCAACGACGCGGTTCAATGTGGGTCCGCTCAATGGATTCTCCTTGCTTCTGGGTTCAGGCTTTTACTGGCTCGAGAATGGCATCAAGATTGAGGCGGTCGCACAACTCCAGAAATTCGTCACGCAGTTGCGCGATATGCACGGTCGAAGGGATATTGACGGCCATCTGGACCGCGAACATGGGTGCCCCCGTGTGTGCGGCCGCATAGCCGCGTGTGGCTACGTCAGCGATCTCAATATCATGTGCGGCAAAGAAGTTTGCGAGGCCGAACACAATGCCCTGGTGGTCGAGACTGACCGCATCGACGGCGTAGGGCATGCGGTTGTCCTTGACGGCGCGCTGGCCAGTCTTGCGAATGGTGAAGGTCAGGTTGTCGCCACGGCCGAGCTTTTCGAGCTCCCGCTCGAGCTTGTCCAGTGTGTGCCAGTTACCCGATACCAGCATGAGCATTGCGAACTCGGACCCGAGTGTCGCCATGCGGCTTTCCTCGATGTTGCCGTCGCAAGCCATGATGACCTTGGTGATATCCTGGACGACACCTGTACGGTCGGTTCCAATTGCTGATAAAACAATAAGTTGTGACATTTATCTCGAAACTATGTAGGTGGTTGTAGATGTGCCTTGCCAGCACCGGACATGAACAGTAACATCGCCGCCTCACACAGGCGAGGATCTGCAGTGTTCAAGGGCTCTCTGGTCGCTTTAGCAACGCCATTCGACTCCAATAATCGGGTCGATTATGCGTCGCTCAAGGGGCTGATCGAATTTCATGTCAGCGAAGCGACTGACGGTCTCGTGATTGCCGGCACGACCGGTGAGGCGGCGACAATGAATCGGGACGAGCATACGGAACTCGTCGCCCGGGCTGTCGAGTTTGTGGGCGGACGGTTGCCCGTCATTGCCGGGACTGGCTCGAATTCGACGCGTCAGACAATAAATATGTCACGGTGTGTTGCAGAAACGGGTGCCGATGCATTCCTGGTTGTCGTTCCGTACTACAACAAACCGATGCAAGAGGGCATGTTCCAGCATTTCACGGCAATTGCTGACGCTGTGCCCAAACCTGTTCTGATGTACAACGTTCCGGGCCGGACTGTTGCGGACATGCAGGCCGAAACGGTTGCTCGCCTTGCTGAGCACGACAATATTTTTGGTATCAAGGAAGCGACCGGCGACATCGACCGTCTTCGGCAGATTCGGGCGCTTGTCGATGACAAAGATTTCATGTTGTACAGTGGCGATGATTTCACGGCGCTGGAGTTTCTCAAAGAAGGTGGGCATGGAATTGTCACGGTTAGTGGCAATGTCGTTCCTGCAGCCATCGCGAGACTCTGCAGCCTGGTGGCGAACGGTGCGTTCGACGAGGCGAAAGACATTGATGACTCGCTGCAGTCCTTGAACGATGCCCTGTTTGTCGAGTCGAATCCTATACCGGTAAAATGGGCACTGAGCCAGATGGGGCTCATACCTCCCTTTCTGCGTTTGCCGATGACGCAGTTTGCACCGCAGTATCACGATCAGATGCGAGCAGCGCTGGCTGTCGCAGGAGTTAACCTGGAGAATGCCGCATGATGCTGGCGAGAATGTTGTTGATAGCCGTTCTGGGCATGATAGCGGCGTGTGGCGGGTCGAAAATGCTGACCTGCGACGAAGGTCCGTACCAGGCTGCAGTGCATGCACCGCGTGTGCAATCTCCGGAGGGTCTGGATAGCCTGGACCCGCTCAATGAAGTGCCACTTCCGGCGGCATCGCCACAAGCGCCATGGCCGGCTGAAGGGCCGTGCCTGGAGCATCCGCCCGAGACCATCAGGATCGAGTGACTAATTTACGGAGAGATGGCTGAGTGGTTTAAGGTGCTCGCCTGGAAAGCGAGTGTGCGGTGATACCGTACCGAGGGTTCGAATCCCTCTCTCTCCGCCAGAAAAATCAAAGGCCCCTGCAAGGGGCCTTTTGTTTTACTAGCCGAGGGAGGGCAGGATGAAGAGCCCTGTTCGACCAACG
>CALZHX010000106.1 GCA_945787435.1 uncultured Woeseiaceae bacterium | reverse complement strand
GCCGAGGCCGACGGCAGCCAGCGCGGCATCGCCGAGAAAGCCCACCATCGCCGTATCGACAATATTGAGCAGATTCTGCGATACCATGCCCCCGATGATTGGCAGGGCCAGGCTGAAGATCCGTTGGCGGCGTTCCAGGTCCATGCTGTTGAGTAGCTCCTGACGACAAAAACAAAAGGTGGCCAAGCAATGACCTGGATTTCAACTATCTCATACGATGACGCGGACGGTGCCCTGAAACAACTGTACGAGCGCATCAAGGGACCTGACAACAACGTCGATAACATCATGCTGGCCCACAGCCTGCGACCGCATTCCATGCAGGGCCACATGACCCTGTACAAGTACGTGCTGCACCACCCGCGCAATACGTTGCCGAAGGCCTACCTCGAAACGGTCGGTGTATACGTAAGCCTGCTGAACCAATGCCCTTACTGCGTTGAGCACCTCTTCGCGGGGCTGAGACGGCTGCTGGCGGACGATGACCGGTCAGCAGCCGTTCGACAGGCGCTGGAGGCGAAAGATCCCGGCGCCGCATTTTCCGGGCGTGAGCTGGCAGGGCTCAAGTATGCAGAGGCGTTGACCACGGACGCGGCGGCGCTGTGCGCCAGTGACATCGAGGCCCTGCGAAGCGCAGGGTTCGACGACGGCGAGATCCTCGAACTCAACCAGGTTACGGCCTATTTCAGCTACGCGAATCGAACTGTACTCGGCCTCGGCATCAATACGGATGACGATATCATTGGGCTGTCGCCCGGCGATTCGGGCAACCCGGACAATTGGAGTCATCAGTAGTTTGTAGTTTATTTGCAACAAAATGATGTAAATTCCCAGATTTGGTACGGGAAGGGGTCTAAAGAATTGACAAATCGTGGTATTTCTGCGAACTTCGGGCTTCGAAAGCGTAGTCTTTCAGCAACAAAAATAGACACGCTACGAATTGCAAGACACCTTCAGGTACGGCTTGGCGGGGGACTCAGGGGGCCAGGAACCACGTGCTAACGTTGGTCGAGAAGCGGCTTCGGAAGAAGCCGCTTTTTTTGTGCCAGGTCGAATCGCACATCGGTCCAGTCCCACCGGGGAATGAGGAATCGAAAAAGGGCATGCGATGCACTCTGAAAATCGACTTGCGTACTGGCGAGCGAATCTGCGGCTCGTCTTCATCTGCCTCATTATCTGGTTTACCTGCTCGTACGGCTTCGGTGTGCTCCTTGTCGACCAGCTGAATCACATCCGCATTGGCGGCTTCCAACTCGGTTTCTGGTTCGCACAGCAAGGCTCCATCTACATCTTCGTCGCGCTGATTTTTTTCTACGCCTGGCGCATGAACCATATCGATCGCAAGTTCGATGTCCATGAAGACTGAGCGCTCGCGATGAGCCTGCAAACGCTCACCTATATTGTTGTCGGACTGAGTTTCGCGTTGTATATCGGCATCGCGATTTGGTCACGTGCTCACAATACCGGCGACTTCTACATTGCCGGCAAAGGTGTCTCGCCCCTTGCCAACGGCATGGCAACGGCGGCGGACTGGATGAGCGCGGCGTCATTCATCTCAATGGCGGGTCTTATTGCATTTCTTGGCTACGACGGCTCGGTTTACCTGATGGGCTGGACCGGCGGCTATGTCTTGCTGGCGCTACTGCTGGCGCCCTACTTAAGGAAGTTCGGCAAGTTCACGGTGCCCGAGTTCATAGCAGAGCGTTACTACTCGAAGACGGCACGCATCGTAGCGGTCATCTGCCTCATCTTTATTTCATTCACCTACGTTGCCGGGCAAATGCGTGGCGTTGGTATCGTATTTTCCCGCTTCCTCGAGGTCGAAGTGACTATCGGCCTGCTAATCGGCATGGGTGTTGTTTTCGTTTACGCGGTGCTCGGCGGCATGAAGGGCATCACCTATACGCAGGTGGCGCAGTATTGCGTACTGATTTTCGCCTATACGGTGCCCGCGATCTTCATCGCGATTCAGTTGACCGGCAACCCGATTCCACAAATCGCCTTTGGCAGTGAGGTCGCCGGAAGCGGCATGGCTTTGCTGGACAAACTCGACGACATCGTCACGTCACTGGGATTCAACCAGTACACATCCGGTACCAAGAGCCGTATCGATGTCTTCTGTATAACGATGGCACTCATGGTCGGTACTGCCGGGCTGCCGCATGTCATCGTGCGTTTCTTCACGGTGCCCAGGGTTCGCGACGCCCGCATTTCTGCAGGGTACGCGCTGCTGTTCATCGCGATTCTTTATACGACGGCGCCTGCAGTCGGCTCCATGGCTCGCTACAACCTGCTTGAGACCATCCAGACTGGCGAGGTCGGTGCCGTCGACGGCAACCTGGCGTATGACGAGCGGCCCGGGTGGTTCGAAACCTGGGAGCAGACAGGGCTCGTCCAGTTCGACGACAAAAATGGCGACGGGCGCATTCAGTACTACAACGATGCTAATCCGAGTTTCGAGCCTCAGGCAGCAGACTACGGCTGGCAGGGCAACGAACTCAATGTCG
>CALZHX010000105.1 GCA_945787435.1 uncultured Woeseiaceae bacterium | reverse complement strand
GAGATCATCAAGCGTCTCGTTCTTTCACAGACGTACGCGAGAATTCGCGTGTTAATTGCTGACCCTATGCGCGCCATCAAGAACGGCAATAATTTCGTGCATCTTGGCCGCCGTCTGAACACCTACATCGAGTTCCGGCACGTTCGCGAAGATCTGCGCACGCATGCCGAGTCGTTCTGCATCGCGGACGAAACCGCACTGGTTTATCGCCTGCAGGCCAATCGATGGGAGGGTATCGCCGATACTTACGAACCGGCCGTGGCGAAACTCTACGGCACGATGTTTGATGAGATCTGGACCGCAAGCGAAGTAGAAATGGAATTTCGCCAACTCGGCATTTAAAAATATTCAGGGGGCCTCGGGGCCTGGACAGGGAATGTACCCAACAGATCTGACAGTCTCAGCTGTCATAGAAAACAATGGACGTTATTTGCTCGTCGAAGAATACTCGAAGGGAGATGTTCTTCTGAATCAGCCCGGCGGCCACATCGAGGCCGGCGAATCGCCCGAAGCAGCGGTCATCCGCGAGGTACGGGAAGAATCCGGCTGTGACGTCTCCTGTGGTGAACTCATCGGCGTGTACCTCTGGATCCACCCACAGACGCGACAGCAGTTCCTGCGGCTCGTGTTCGTGGCCGAGTACCTGGGTTGCGACGAGAGCCGGACTCTCGATAGCAATGTCGTCAGGAAACACTGGATGGCGCGTGAGGATATCGAGCACCGTCGCAATGGACTGCGCTCGCCAGTCGTCCTGCGCTGTGTTCACGACTTCGAAGCGGGCAAACGTCAGTCCGATTCGCTGCTCACGGGGATGCTGCCGCTGCAGAACAACGTCGACGCGGTACTCGCCAACGCCGATCTGGTCTGAATGATAGAATTCGCCGGCTATGATGCCGGACCTTCACAATCGTAAAGTCATTCTCGGCCTCTCCGGAGGCGTAGATTCAGCCGTCGCCGCCATTCTCCTCAAGGAGGCCGGCGCGGAGGTGCACGCGCTGCACATGACGAATTGGGAGGACGAGGACGGTTACTGCACTGCCGCTGAGGATCTGCAGGACGCCCGCAGTATCTGCGAGCAGCTCGATATTCCGCTGCACCACGTCAATTTTGCCAGGCAGTACCGGGACCGGGTATTCCAGTATTTCCTCGACGAATACGCCGCCGGACGCACGCCCAACCCTGACGTCCTATGTAATCGCGAGATCAAGTTTGGCGTATTCAGGGAGCATGCGAAGCGCCTTGGTGGTGAATTGCTTGCGACTGGCCACTACGCGCGCACGGCGCTCGTTGATGGCCACACCGTGTTGCTCAAAGCCGCTGACCTGAGCAAGGACCAGAGCTACTTCCTGCACGCGGTAAGCGCCGACGCCCTGGCCGAAACTGTATTCCCGCTCGGCGACCTGCAAAAAAATACCGTTCGGAGCATCGCGCGCGATCACGGGCTCACAGTGCACGACAAGAAAGACAGCACCGGTATCTGCTTTATCGGCGAACGGCCATTTCGGGAGTTCCTCAGCACGTATCTGCCGGCGAACCCCGGCCCGATTCGAGCCCCGGACGGCACGGTCGTTGGCCAGCACCATGGTCTGATGTATTACACGCTTGGTCAGCGACAGGGCCTGGGTATCGGCGGCCGCCAGGACGCGAGTGACGAACCCTGGTACGTCGTCGATAAAGACCCGCCGAACAATGCATTGATCGTCGCCCAGGGCAATACCGATCTGCTGCTGAGCGAGGGCCTGGTCGCGATCGAGGGGAACTGGATCAATGCTGCGCCAGCCGCACTGGATTCCGGCTATCGATGCAACGCCAAAGTGCGCTACCGGCAGGATGATCAGGCCTGTACGGTTGAATCCGGATACGGCGAGACCCTCAGAGTTCGTTTTGACACAGCACAGCGAGCTGTCGCTCCGGGTCAATACGTCGTGTTTTACGCGGCTGATCGCTGCCTGGGCGGCGCGGCCATTGACGAAATCAACAAGATCAGCGAATCGGGTTCCGTTATAATGCGCCCGCCCGATGACCTTGCCGGTCACGGCTAACCCAGATAACCCCGGAGAAAACACGATGAAGGACAGCTTCGGCGCGCGCTCGGCGCTTGCTGTTGGTAACGACAGCCTTGAAATATTCCGCCTCGATGCCGTAACTGATGGGCACGCAGCTAAACTGCCCTACTCTCTGAAAATTCTGCTCGAGAACCTGCTGCGGCACGAGGATGGTCGCGATGTGACCCGCGACGATATTCTTGCGCTGGCCAATTGGGATCCAAAGGCGGCACCAAGCACCGAAATTTCGTTCACGCCGAGCCGCGTAATCCTGCAGGACTTCACAGGTGTACCCGCCGTCGTCGATCTTGCCGCTATGCGCGATGCCGTCGTCAAGCTGGGTGGCTCCGCAGCGAAGATCAATCCGCTGTCGCCGGCCGAACTCGTTATCGACCACTCTGTGCAGATCGACCACTATGGCGCCGCCAACGCGCTCGATCTCAACAACAAGATCGAGTTTATGCGCAACAAAGAGCGCTATTCATTTCTCCAGTGGGGGCAGTCTGCGTTCGAGAATTTCCGCGTCGTCCCGCCGAACACGGGCATCGTGCACCAGGTCAATCTGGAATACCTGTCCAGAGTTGTCTTCGATGCCGAACAGGGAGGCAGTAGGAGAGCATATCCTGACACGGTAGTCGGAACGGATTCGCACACAACCATGATCAACGGTCTTGGCGTTCTGGGCTGGGGTGTCGGCGGTATCGAAGCCGAAGCCGCGATGCTTGGTCAGCCGATTACCATGCTAATCCCACATGTTATAGGTTTTAAGCTAAGCGGTACGCTCAAAGAGGGCACCACTGCGACCGACCTGGTTCTGACCGTCACCGAAATGCTCCGCGAGAAAGGCGTCGTTGGAAAGTTCGTCGAGTTTTATGGAGACGGCCTGGCGCAGCTGCCGCTGGCCGATCGCGCCACACTTGGAAACATGTCGCCGGAATTTGGCTCGACCTGCGCCATATTCCCTATTGATGGCGAGACCATTCGTTACCTCGAGCTTTCGGGACGCGACGAAAAGCAGATCGCACTCGTCGAGACTTACGCCAGGGAACAGGGCCTGTGGCGCCATGACGGCCAGCCCGACGCGCTCTACAGCGACACACTCGAACTCGACATGAGCTCGGTAGAGCCGAGCATTGCCGGGCCAAAGCGCCCGCAGGACCGCATTGCGCTCAGTGTCGCCGACACCACCTACAAGAAACATCTTGAAGCGGCAGTAGCGAATCGCGGATCCGGCGGCTCGGCAACAGCCAACATCGATGGTCAGGATGTAGAGATTCGCGACGGCGCCGTCCTGATTGCTGCCATCACCAGTTGCACCAATACGTCCAATCCCGCCGTAATGATTGCGGCAGGATTGCTGGCGCGTAACGCTCAAGCGAAAGGCCTGAAGAGCAAACCATGGGTAAAGACGAGCCTGGCACCCGGGTCCAAAGTCGTCACCGACTATCTCGAGAAATCGAATCTGATCGATGACCTCGATGCACTTGGTTTTTACACCGTCGGCTACGGCTGCACGACGTGCATTGGCAATTCCGGGCCGTTGAAGCCGGAGATCGAAGCCGCCGTTAAGGAAGGCGATATCGTCGCGACGAGCGTGCTTTCGGGCAACCGAAACTTCGAGGGCCGCATTCACGCGCTCGTGCAAATGACCTGCCTGGCGTCGCCGCCGCTTGTCGTTGCTAACGCGCTCGCAGGCAACCTCGACGTCAACCTGCTTAACGACCCGCTGGGCGAAGATACAGATGGCAACCCGGTCTTTCTGAAAGACCTCTGGCCAAGCCAGAAGGAAATTCACGAGACGATCGCCGCGAACATCGACTCTGACATGTTCAAATCAAGTTACAGCAGCGTATTCGCTGGCGACGAAAACTTTTCTGATCACCGTGGTCATCCACGAAGTGGGGCACACCTATTTCCCCATGGTGGTGAACTCGG
>CALZHX010000104.1 GCA_945787435.1 uncultured Woeseiaceae bacterium | reverse complement strand
GATCTCGAACAGGACCATCGTGTCAGATACGTCGACGATGGTCGAGAGCTGATTCAGGTTATGCGACACAATCTGTGCATTGATGCCGGAGTTTCGCCGTCGCGATGTCGCGTGCAGTCGCGAACCATCGTCCCATACCAGTGCCGAATGCGCGGACAAATAGCGGGCAGCGACACCTGAATACAACGTCTCCGCCTGGCCTGTTTCAATATCGACCCAGGAGATTCGCGGCACCTCGCGCGTTTCCACCATCGCGGTTTCGGCCACGAGGAATCGATTTTCACCGAACTCGGAGATATCGCTGATCGTGACTGCGCCGCGATTGGCGACAATGACGCTGGTGCCTTTTGCCAGGTCGAGCTCGCCCACGTAGTTGCCGGACGCAAAATACAGGCGACCATGGAGATCTGGCTGCTCACTTTGCTCGCAGGACTGCAACAATGGCAACAAGATCAGGAATTTGGCGAGGGAATGGCGCACGAGAGTACTGGATTAGATCGGGACGCCTACAGTAACCTTGTCCGCATGAATTCACCAACAACGAAGCATCACAGGTCATCCATGCCAGCGATCGCTCTTTTCGTCCTGGTTACTGCCGGTGTATGCAACGCGCAGGAGTCCGCGCCGATGGAGATGTATACCGAACAGGCAGGCGGGCTGATTCTTACCAGTAACGGCGCTTCGCATTTCGCACAACTCGCGCTGGACTGCATTCACAAAGAGTATCCGAACAAGCTCAACCAGGTGCTGGAGAGCGATGAATTCCTGCGCTCACCCAAAACCCTGCACCCGGCCTTCTACGGCTGCTTTGACTGGCATTCGTCCGTGCATGGTCACTGGATGCTCGTAAAGCTGCTCAGGCAGTTCCCGGGGCTGGCGGAGCGCGACCAGGTCGTCGCGGGACTGGGTACCTCGCTGTCTGCGGAGAACATTGCAGGAGAGGTCGCTTACCTTGGCCATGAATCCGGCAGCTGGGAGCGTACCTATGGTTGGGCCTGGCTCTTGCAGCTGGCGATGGAACTCGGTGAGTGGGAAGACCCGCTCGGCGCGGAGCTTGCCGGCAACCTCGCGCCTTTGACGAAAATTATCCGCGACAAGTACATCGAATTTCTGCCGCGGCAAGAGTATCCGATCCGAACCGGCGTGCATCCCAACACGGCCTTTGGCCTGTCTTTTGCCCTCGACTACGCCCGCTCGGCTGGCGATGATGAACTTGTTCAGTCGGTCACCGAGGCAGCCCTGCGCTATTACCAGGACGACAAGGCGTGCCCGCTGTCATGGGAACCGAGTGGCGAAGATTTCCTGTCGCCGTGTTTCGAGGAAGCTGCATTGATGGCGAGAGTGCTTCCGACCGAATCTTTTGCCAACTGGCTTGGCGAATTCCTGCCGGAATTGTCTGCCGCGGATGCACTGATTCCGGCCAATGTCAGCGATCGCACGGATCCGAAAATCGTACACCTCGACGGGCTTAACCTGAGTCGGGCCTGGGACCTGTATGTGATCTCGAGTCATATCGACAACAATGAACTCGAATCGCGGTTCCGCTCATGGGCGCGTGAACATCTTGCTGCCTCGTTACCGCATGTTGCCAGTGAGCACTACGAAGGCTCGCACTGGCTCGGATCGTTCGCAGTGTACGCGCTGACGCGTATCGACTAGCCCAGCGCGCGCAATTGCCTGTCGTGCAGTCGACTGAGGAACACGAGCGCTGACAATGCGCCGAGCAACGCCAGCCACATGTCGGATTGCGTATCCCAGATGTAGCCCTGCGTGCCGAGGAACGACTCAGCCGCTTCCGCCGACAGCAATGCAACCCACCACTCGATCAGCTCATAGAAAGCGCTGATGGCCAGGCAAACACAGATGATCAGGAAATCGCGCCAGCCCGGGTAGTTGACGACGTTCTTGCGAATCAGGATTTCGCGCGCAACGATGGCCGGCACAAAACCCTGCGCGAAGTGGCCGAGCTTGTCATAGTTATTGCGGGATTGATCGAACGCGTCTTTGATCCAGTCGCCCAGCGGCACCTCGGCATACGTGTAGTGACCGCCGACCATCAGGATGATGCAGTGAACCAGTATCAGGATGTAGGTAAGCCGCGTGAGTGGGAATCGCTCGCGCGTAAACCACAGGACTGCCGCGGCAACGATTGCCGGCAATACCTCGAGCAACCAGGTCGGATAGTCGTGCGGCCCAACACCCGACCAGATCAGCACCGCTGAGAAGATGACGATCCAGCTTGTCTTCAGTACCGTCATATCAGTAATGCGGTGGCCGCTCATCCTGTTCGGGGATAGCGTCGCCCTCACTGATCGAACGCACTCGCTGGATGAGTGAGGTGCATAACTCCTCGAGTTGCATCAGTTTGGTCTGCTGCTGCGTCACGACCTCATTGAGCTCGTTCACCACCTGTTCCTGGTGCGCCAGCTTGAATTCTATGTCGACGAGTCTTTCTTCGCTCATGGTCTCCCCCTCCAAAAGAGTATCGCCCGCTGGGGCAGCCTCCTACAATAGGCAAATGGCTTTAATCCGTTTTGATGACGTGAGCCTCGCGTTTGGTGACCACGTCATTCTCCGCGAGGCTAACCTGGCAATTGAGCCCGGCGAACGCGTGTGCCTGATAGGACGTAATGGCGCCGGCAAATCGACGACCTTGAAACTCATTACCGGCGAACTCGAGCACGATCACGGCGATATCGTCTGCAGCAGTCACCTCGTCGTCAGTCAGCTCGCGCAGACGCTGCCCGAGGCGATGGATCAGCCGGTCTGCGACGTAGTCCGGTCGGGCCTCACCGATATCGAAGATTTGCTCGAGACCTACAAGGAACAATCGAAGCTCGAGCTCGACAAGCACGGCCTGATGGCACTTGAGGCGCTGCACGCCAAGATCGATGCGCATGATGGCTGGCATATCGAACAACGCGTTGAAGAAACGATTTCCGATCTCGAAATTCCGGCAGAGAAGAAAATGAACGAGTTGTCCGGCGGTTGGCGGCGTCGCGTCGCGTTGGCGAAGGCGCTCGTGCAAAAACCCGATTTGCTGCTGCTCGACGAGCCAACGAATCATCTCGATATTGCGACGATCAAGTGGCTCGAAGACAAGGTTTACTCCTACCCGGGCTCTGTGATGTTCATTACTCACGATCGGGCATTCCTGCAGAGACTCGCAACACGCATACTCGAAATCGACCGCGGCAAGATCACAAGCTGGCCCGGGGATTACGCTAACTTCTTGAGAAGAAAGGAAAAATCGATCGAGGACGAGCAGACGGCGAACGCGCTTTTTGACAAGAAACTCGGGCAGGAAGAGGAGTGGATTCGACAGGGAATCAAGGCGCGTCGGACCCGCAACGAAGGTCGCGTGCGAGCCCTGACGAAAATGCGCGAAGAACGCGCGGAGCGCGTTAAGCCAGACGCCCATGCGCGCATCCACATAGAAGAAGCCGAACAATCCGGACGCAAAGTCATTCGCGCGAAAAACGTCAGTTACCGATACGCTGACGAACCGCTGATCGAGAACTTCTCAAGCAAGATCATGCGCGGTGACCGCATTGGCCTGATTGGCAACAACGGCGTTGGTAAGACCACCCTGTTGCGACTGCTGCTGGGTGAATTGGCTCCTCAACGTGGGACGCTGAAACATGGGACCAACTTGTCAGTTGGGTACTTCGATCAGCTGCGCCAGACACTCGATCTCGACAAGTCTGTCGCCTACAACGTCGGCGAGGGAAGAACCTATATCAGACTCAATGGTAAGGACCGACACGTTATCGGCTACCTGAAGGGCTTCCTGTTCAGCCCGAAACGGGCCGCGATGCCGGTTAAAGCGCTGTCTGGCGGTGAACGCAATCGCGTCATCCTGGCCAAGCTCTTCACACGTCCTGCCAACCTGCTGGTACTCGATGAACCGACCAACGATCTCGACATCGAAACACTCGAAGTGCTTGAGCAGAAGTTGTGCGAATTTCGCGGCACGCTGATCGTCGTAAGTCACGATCGCGAGTTCCTCGACAATGTCGTAACAAGCACCATCGTGTTTGAGAAAGACGGTTGCATCCAGGAATACGTCGGCGGTTACAGCGACTGGCTCCGCAGCGGACACGAACTTGCAGAAACTGAGGATCCGTTTGGTCTCTCGGTTGCAGAGCGCAAGCAAGCTGACGCCGCAGAACGCCGCAAACAAAAGAAGGCAACCAAACTCAGCTACAAAGACCAGCGTGAACTCGATCAGCTACCTGCCGAGATCGAGTCGATCGAAAACTCGATAGCGGAGCTCCAGCAGGTCGTGTCACAACCGGACTTTTACTCGCAGGAACAGGAACTTGTCCAGGGCAAGCTCAAAGAACTGGCCGACACCGAGGCACGGCTTGAGCAATGCGTCGAGCGCTGGTCAGAACTCGAGATCATGCAGGACAGCTTCCGCCAGGGCACGTGATGATGTGGCAGGTATGGATTGATCGCGGTGGCACGTTTACAGATGTCGTGGCGCAGCATCCGGACGGCCACATCGTCAGTCACAAACTGCTGTCTGAAAATCCTGAACGCTACAAGGATGCTGCAGTACAAGGGATTCGAACCGTGCTGGGTCTCGACGCTGCTGACAATATCCCGACTGGCACCGTCGCCAGCGTCAGGATGGGAACCACCGTAGCTACGAACGCGCTGCTTGAGCGCACAGGCGACCGTGTCGTTTACGTAACTACACGCGGATTTGGTGATGCGCTACGTATCGGCTACCAAAGCCGCCCGCGCATTTTCGATCTTGATATCAGGTTGCCAGAGTTGCTTTATGAGCGGGTCATCGAGGCCGATGAACGCGTCGCTGCAAACGGCGAGGTCATACAGGCTCTGGACGAAGTCCAGGTTCGCATCGATCTGCAGGTCGCCTTTGATGCTGGTATCCGGTCTGCCGCCGTCGCTTTTCTTCACGGCTATCAGTTTCACGATCATGAACGTCGGGTTGGCGATATATGCAGGCAGATCGGGTTCACACAAGTCTCGCTGAGCTTTAATACCAGTCCGCTGATCAAGCTGGTCTCTCGTGGCGACACGACAGTCGTAGACGCCTACCTGTCACCTATCCTGCGTCGCTACGTTGAGCAGGTTGCCGACGAACTCGGTGCCGACGGCGAAAAAGGCCCGAGGCTCATGTTCATGCAATCCAACGGCGGATTGACGGATGCCCGCCTGTTCCAGGGCAAGGACGCGATCCTGTCCGGGCCTGCCGGCGGCGTTGTCGGCATGACGCGAACCGCTGCCATGAATGGGTTCGACAGAATCATCGGTTTTGACATGGGTGGAACGTCCACCGACGTGACCCACTTCAACGGCGAGTATGAACGTAGCTATGAGACACTCGTCGCAGGTGTGCGCATGCGCGCGCCGATGATGAACATCCACAGCATAGCTGCCGGTGGCGGATCGATACTACAGTACGATGGGTCACGATTTCGTGTTGGCCCTGCATCGGCAGGCGCCGATCCCGGCCCGGCCTGTTACCGCCGCGGCGGACCACTGACTGTTACCGACTGTAATGTCATGTTGGGCAAAATTCAGCCCGACTACTTCCCTGCCATTTTCGGTGCCGGTGGCAACGAAAAACTCGACCGCGAAATGGTGCAGAAGCAGTTCTCCGCACTTGCGAAGCAGGTTTCGAATGCACAAGGCGCACGCATACCCGCCGAGGATGTTGCCGAGGGCTTCCTGCGCATCGCGGTGGAGAACATGGCCAATGCGATCAAGAAAATCTCGGTGCAACGAGGTTACGACGTCACGGACTACACACTCAACTGCTTCGGTGGCGCCGGCGGCCAGCATGCCTGCCAGGTCGCCGATGCGCTCGGGATGGAGCGCGTCTTACTGCACCCGTTGGCCGGCGTATTGTCAGCCTACGGAATGGGACTCGCGGACATCCGCGCCATGCGCGAGGCACAGTTGGATATTGCCTTCGAACAGGGTTCGGTCCAGGCGGACGTTACCGCAAGCTGCAGACCGCTCGCGGCATCTGCTCGCGACGAGGTACGCCGGCAAGGCGTTGCTGACGAGAACATATCCATCGTCATGAAGGTTCACCTGCGCTACGAGGGTACGGATACAAGCCTGCTCGTTGATCTCGGCAGCGGCGAACAGATGTTGGCCGATTTTCTCGATGCCCATCGCCAACGATTCGGTTTCATCTCGCCCGATCACAATCTCGTTGTAGAAGCCGCTTCCGTTGAGGCGATCGGCGGGAGCGATTCCGCCACCGACTTTGAATCGGCGTTGCCTCCTGCGGCGATCGAACTGACCACGCGCGATACCGTGACGATGTACAGCGCCGGTGCCCGGCATCAGGCGCCGCTGTTTTATCGCGCCGACATGGAACACGGCCATGTTGTCACCGGGCCGGCGATCATTGTCGAGGCAACCGGGACGATTGTGGTTGAGCATGGCTGGCGCGGTGTCGTGAATGAGCTCGGCCACCTTGTACTGGATCGAACTACCGAACGTGAATCCGTCGAGGCCATAGGCACCGACGCCGATCCGGTGATGCTCGAGGTTTTCAACAATCTGTTCATGTCAGTGGCTGAACACATGGGCGTTACGCTGCAAAACACAGCGTATTCGGTCAACATCAAGGAGCGCCTGGATTTCTCCTGTGCCCTGTTCAGTGCGGACGGCGACCTGATCGCCAATGCGCCGCACATTCCTGTTCATCTCGGCTCAATGAGCGACTCGGTCCGGACGATTATCGCTGCCAACGCCGGCAAGATCCGGCCAGGCAACGTCTATGCACTGAACGCGCCCTACCACGGCGGCACCCATCTTCCCGACGTAACTGTCATCACGCCGGCTTTCGATGCGCACGGTAAGCGCGTGTTGTTCTACGTTGCCTCGCGCGGTCATCATGCCGACATAGGTGGACGCACACCTG
>CALZHX010000103.1 GCA_945787435.1 uncultured Woeseiaceae bacterium | reverse complement strand
GTGTACCGGACAGACCTTCGGCACCGAGTTGTGCTATCACACCACCGGTAACGAGATTGGACGGGTTCTGGCCATTTGTGACATCGAAGCGCCATACCTGGCCACCGAGGTCAGTCGCGTACATGCGGTCTGCATAGCCATCACCACTCAGGTCGATTACACGAACTTCATTGGGAATAGCGCGGTCCATTTCGCGACCGGAAACGGCCAGTTGCAGGTCAGCGCCAATATCCGCACCGGCGCGCCACAACTGCGTGCCACTAATCAGGTCGAGTATGTAGATACCGGCACCCGAACCGTCGGCGGCGAGAGGATGTGCCGTCGTATCGTGGACCGTGTCATAGCCGCCGCCGATCACGACGACCGCTTTGTCCCCGTTCTGCGCTACAGAGCCGATGTCCATGCGAGCAACGACTGGCGTTGACCAGCTCTCACCACCTTCGATGAAGTTGTTCGTCCACAACAATTGTGGCGAGTTCTTATTGGTGACGTCGAGGGCGTAATAGCTCTCTCCGCCGCGGCGCATTCCGAATATGATGATCACGAAGTCGCCATCTGCAGATTCGATAATACCGTCATTATCGACATCCTTGACAACGGGTACGACGTTGCCGTCGATACCGTACTGCTTGTATTTCGACATCGGGTCAAAATACAGGCGTGTCAGGTTGCTCATCAGTTCCTTCGGCATGAATGCCCACAGCTCCTGGCCCGTGTCTCCGGCAATCGCATGCAAGTAGCCGTCGTTCGTCGCTGTGTAGACGACGACATCGGGATTTGCCGCGGTACCACCATAGACAATAGCAGCAGGCTGTGAATGCAGCGGATCACCCATCGATTTGCGGACCAGTGTCAACATGTTGTTGTCCTCGTCGCGGAGATCCTCACCACGCGCCCAACGGACGATTTCGTCCATGGTGGGTTCGCCGGTCGCGCCCGTCAGGCCAAAGTCCGTATTGACGAACGCGCCGAGGTTCGATGGCGTAACCGCGTTTGCGGCTGCCGTCAGGTCGGATCCCGTGTTGTTCGTATACAGATTACGCAGCACAGGCGTGTGCAGCTGTTGAGCCGCGCCGCCCAAGCGTACGTCATTGCCGTCCGCACCGCCGGCGGTCCAGAAGCTATACGCTGTATCCAGGAAGAATCCCGTCGCCGGATCAACAGCATCGACGCCATTGGAGTCAACGATGCTACCGTCATCGATGCGGTATTTCTTCAGGTTGCCCGGCCAGTGAGCACGAGCTTTGGCGCCAAAGGTTGTGATGTAAATATCGTTCAGGTTCTGCGTACGGTTAAAGGTATTGACCGAAACAGCGGGCGCCGAAAACGACAACGAACGATCGTTGATGTTGGCAATAATTGACAACAAGGTCTTTGTCAGCGTTTCGACATCGTCTGCCGTGTAGTACTGGCCACCTGAATTGCTGGCAGTTTCCTGCAGGAGCTGCGTTGTTGCCAGTCCAAAGTCATCTGAGAATCCGATCGTGTGTGTGTTCACGAGCTGGTCACCGGGGTCAACCGGATCAATGTCCTCGACTGACAGGTATTCGGCGACGTCGTCGAGACAATGGCCACCACCAGCACCGTCACAACCGACGTAGCCGAGTGCGGCGGCGACATTTGGCAGGTTTGCGATGAGTCCCGGCGTATCGTTATCATTCACCGGGGCGCCATCAGTCAGTAAAACATTGTAGTTCTTGGCGCATACATCCCAATCAGGCTGCTCATAAATTTCCGGAGCAGTCGATTTGAGCGCGTCCTGGTCCGTCAGGGCTGTCATGGTAGCCCTGCCGTAATGCGCGGGCAGGCCGCGCCAGAACAATGCCGACTCGTACATGACCTCGGACAGAGGAGTAACGCCCGCCGCCCCAATCGCGTCGACAGCGTCAATCACGGTCTGGCGATTCGTATCGAGGTCGGTAATGTCGAGAATGACCGGGCCACCGTCACCGCCATCAAAACGCATCAGGCCGACATTGAGGTTGTTGACCGAGCTTAAGACCTTCATGGTCACTGCTCTCATGATTTGCGAGCGGCTCAGCGATGTAGTTACCGGGTTGTTTTTCCAGTTCAGGTAGTTGCCGTCATAGAAGGTGTAGGAAATGTTGCGCGGCGCGCTGCCCCAGGAAACCTCTACACTTGGATCGTCGGTGAACGGGTCGGGCATGTTGGTGCCAGCTGCTGCCCACAGGAAGGTCGCACGCCCGTCGCCATGCACGCCGGAGTCGGCCTGGCACTCCACGGGTTCAGTGTTGTAGCCTGGCGCGAGATACTGCCACCTGATCGGCCCGGCGGACATGCCGTCCTTGCCTCCATCGCGCCACTGCACCATCGTGTTCGTGAAGCTGCCAATTCCGAATATCTGCTGCGACGCGTAGTCGCAATGGAAGCTGGATTGCTCGACGTACTTCGTGTTTGTGGCATCACAAACAGGCGTGACGTCGACGTCAGTCCAGTAAATACGATTCGAATCGCAGGCGCCGCCATAAACGACAGCGCCGTCATACGGCTCGATTGTCGTCTGCTGCGTGGTCATCGAGCCCGACGAGTCGAGAATGAACATGACGTTTGGTTTCGGGTTCTGCGTCGGATCCGGATTGATCAGCAGCAGCTCGGTGTCGTCCGCCACAGCCGGCATACCCGTCAGCAATGCAACGGCGCAGCTGGCACTCATCCATGTAGTTTTGCGGTTAAAGATCTTCATGATCCTGGCCTCAATTGTGGAATGCATTAATTAAAGGGACACGTCGATCATTTCGATCGTGTCCGATTCAAGGTGATGCAGGACAGTCAACGTGACTTCGTCACGATCGCGTACCTGCGCGATAGCCTTCTTGAAGTCCTCCAGTTTCACTGCCTTGGCATTGATGGTATAGCGTGTACCGGAGGTAACGCGCACGCTCATGCGTTCACAGGCGTCGCACTCCTGGAATGCAACGCTACTGTTTGCGGTGGCCGGCGCGCGGAAATTGCTCAGCGCGACTTCATAACCTTGCGCGATAACCTGTCCCTGGCTGAAAGCCAACTGGCCGAAGCAGAGTAGCGTAACTGTAATCAGTGTCTTAATTTTCATGAGATTCACCATTTCCCTGGGTCGTCACTCAATGTGGATTTAAAGAGTCGATGGTTCCGGACCGACAATATAGAAAGCCTGTGTATGGGTCGCAGTTGAGTCGCGATCCGTCGTGGAGCCGGGCGCCCGACGCGATTCAGCCGCCGCCGTCGCCAAAAAGTGGTACGCCGCTACGCCGCTGCCGGCGCCGAGGCTAAATGCCTTGTCCGGAACCAGCGTCGAGTCTTCGAATACCACTTGCGTGCTTACCTCGTCGTGCGAGTTAATCGTTTGTGTAATCGTGGCACCGGCCAATGTGTTGAACTGCCCCTGGCCAAGCGCCAGTTCGAGGCCGGTCTCTGCGGCCTGGAAGGCGTTCTCGTAGTTCTGGTCATTGCGTGCCATGGCCAGTTCTGTCGTAGCCGTGTTCATGCCCGAAATTGCGAGTACTGTGATGATGACCAGCAATATCAGGCCGATGACCAGCGCTGCGCCATGTTGTTTGTCGTTCAGAGTCATTGTTTTCATCTGTATTCTCACTCTTAAATCCGGGCGTTGCGCATCAGGATGGTCTTGGACACCTGCATGCGGCGGTAATTGTCGGCGGGGACGCCGAGGTCAACGTCACCGGGCTCATAGTCACGGGTGTCGACGATGCCTACCTCAGCTGTCAGGCCGCGAACGACCAGCCAGATACGAGCAGTCATCACGCGGGCGCCCGGAATGTAGCCGGCTGCGTCAGGGTCATACACATCATCGCCAGGGTTGACGTAGCGATCGACCGTATTGTCTTCATTAACGTCAATGCCGAACTGAATCTGAATGCTCTCGACGCCCGGTGCGATTTCCTGATCGCGAACGATGGGGCCGCCAACGTCGGCAGCCAACGTCTTGCGACGCAGTGTCGGCACGCCTGGAATCAATGCGGAATCGGCCGCGACGTAGTAGGTGTTGACGAGCAGATTGTGTGTCGTCGATGCCGCAGGGTCGAATGCAGCCGGGATGTTTCCGTCCGCAAAAAGTCGTCCCTGGATTCGCGTGGTCTGGATTTGCAAACGGCCGGCCTCCAGTGGCTGCGGATTCACTGTCACGCGACGTACCGTGAAAGAATCCGAATTAGCCTGCACGCCGCCGATTGCTGCGCAGGGCAGGGTGTAGTCGTTGTTTTCACCGTCCAGCGTATTTGCGAGGTCGATCGCCCAGCCCAGGCCGCAATTAGGGATGGGTTCAGGCAGCCCGTTCGGATTGACAGTGCCGATCAGCGAGCGGCCCTCAACTGTTAATGGCCGGCTGTTACGACCCCAGTTGCTGGCCATACGCAGGTCGGCTTCAATCGTGTCCATCGCAAACTGTGCAGTCTCCTGAACACGCGCGATCGATTCATTGACTACAAACGCCTGGCGGCTCTGGTTATATATCTGTACCGAACCAATCATCAGGAACGATCCGATCGCGAGGGCGACCATCAGTTCAACCATGGTCAAACCGGTCTGCTTGTAGTGCGATTTCGAAAAGTAATTACGCATTTTCTTAAAACCCCATGACCGGAATGTTGATGACGTAGTTGAGTGGGAACATCGGATCCTCACCCGGCTCGTCCCAATCGACCGAGATTGTGTACACCGGCGGAATGACAGTGTCGTCGAAAGCAATGGTGACTTCGCCGTTTGGCAGTGACTCGACGGCTTGTTGATCCCAAAAGAAAATGTCGTTGGCTGCCATGGCGGCTTCATTACAATCGTTGCCCGTGTCCACGCAGCCGTTGTCACCACCCAGACCTGCGTAGGCGATGCCTGCGCGCGGATTCGCACGGATACGGTCAGCAACGTCGCCGGCCAGAGTCACGGCGTGATGGCGAAACATAGACGTGCGACCGGCCTGCATGCTTTGTACGAACAGAGTCGCAATACCGAGCATTCCGACCGACATGATGATCAGCGCGATCAGCACTTCGACCAGCGAGAAGCCGTTCTGCCGTGCTGGTTGGCGATTTCTTGAAACGATCAACATTGAATTCATTCCTTGTATAAGGTGCTGACCCCTACGGGCAGTTCTTACCCATATTCGTGAGCGCGTTACCGATCAGGCCGATGTCGCGCAGGATCGTCGCCCGGCCCAGCGGCGTGGCCACAAACAGCCTGGCTGCCGAGTTGCCGCCGGCGCCGACGATATTGCCGCGGTCGTCGCACATGACAACCTGCGTTACGGCTATATTGCCCCCGACATCACCGCGCCCGAGCCCGGTAGAGGCGTAGCTGAAGTAGGTCGCGTCATTGGCTATCGACATGACGACGTCTGTCGCGATCTCGCCGTGGGCGCGCAACACGGTTTCCGTGGCGCCGGCCCGGTTCAGGTCGCCGTCGTCATCCACGAAGACGATGTATCCCTGGTCCCAGGTACCGCCGCAATTCGCGCCGGCGGAGAAGGAATTGGCACTGGCGCATATCGTGATGTTGGTCTTGGAGCGGGCTGCCTCACTGCGCGCGAGCTGGAACGAAGCATGCAGGTCGTTTGCGGTGCTACTGAGGCGACTATTCGCCGTGAATGCCGCCAGGTTCGGCACGCCGAGGCCCAGCACCACGCCGACAATAAGCATCGTGATAAGCAGTTCGTAAAGCGTGAAGCCGTTTTGGTGTCGTTTTTTCATACAGCAAATATACTGCGCGGGGTTGAGCGCTACACGAGTAGCCGACGAACGGGCAGTTCGGGCCGACCAGCGGTCGATTTCGAGGTGCCCGATTTAACCTAATCCGCACAGCTGTAGGGCTCACCGCGACGGGTCTCCTGCGTGACCCGCGGTCTGCCCGTGTAGCTGATCACGAGCGCAACGGGAACAGCGCGGTCGGATCGGTCACACACGACGAAAGTGCCGTTCGTGGCGCGCTTCTGAGTGGCTCTGAGCGTGAATCCACGCCGATTTGCCATAATCCGGACGTTTTCGCCCACCCGGTGCGCCTGCAACAGCGGTTCGCCGGTATCCCGCCGCGGCGGTTCGTCGCGGTCCGTGTTTTCGAACATCAGCCAGCCGCTCGACCAGTCCAGGCCGGGTTCGCAGCTCAGGCCATCGAGGCTCGGGCAAAGCGAAACAATGCGCTTGCGCATAATCGACTCCTTGCGCGCCAAGTGAATGGCGTGAAACAGGGCATTGATCTCCACGTGCATCCCGGCGCGAGCAACGAGGCCGGAAAATGACGGCAGCCCCAGCCCGGCTATTAGCGCGACCAGGGTTAGTGTCATCAACAGTTCATAAAGCGAATAGCCACGCGAGTTCTGGCGCATCCCGGACCTCCTTGTCTCTGGCCCAGAGTAGGTCATTTCCACAGTCCCGGCGCGCCGAGAAACTGGGCTATAATCGCCGAATTACGAATATTGAGGACTTGGTAAAATGACCCTCACGGGCGTCCGAGCTCTATTTGACAAGTACGGCATCCTGCCGACAGCACAACGTCTCGAGATCGCGAATATCCTGCTCGAGAAACCACAGCACCTGTCGGCCGAGCACATCATCGAAAAGCTGAAGGAGGCGGAAAGCGCCGTATCCAAAGCTACGGTTTACAACACACTGAACCTGTTTTCGGAGCGCGGCCTCGTCAAAGAGGTCATGGTGGATCCTGTCCGCAAGTTCTACGACTCGACGACGCACCCGCACCATCATTTCTACAATGTCGACTCAGGCGAGCTCTCGGACATTCCCGAAGACAACGTCCTTTTCGAGAAGCTGCCGAGGCTTCCTGAGGGCACGAAGCGGTCCAGTGTTGAGGTGCTGATCAGGGTTCGAGACCAGGGCTGATATTCGCCTGAAACCCTTTTACACGCAGGGCGTTGTGGCTATACTTCGCGCCGCTGCCGGATTAGCTCAGTTGGTAGAGCACATCATTCGTAATGATGGGGTCAGGTGTTCGAATCACCTATCCGGCACCATTTTCCTTCCTGTCCGAACTTGCCTCCAAATGACCAAGCGCTGATGCGTTCTGCATAGAGGCGTCTGCTGTCTCGCAGCTACTGTGAAGTCCTGAATTCACAGCAGCAAATGCGGAGGACTTAGCAATGGACGTCAACAAACTGAAACAACGACTTATCGATGCAGGCCGCTTGCAGACCGAACGTGATATCGAGTTGTTCGACGCGATGTCAGACCAGGCACCCGAACTGCTGGCGCTGATTTACGCTGCCGCGCTCGCCGGCGTGACAGTGACCGAGTGTGAGATCAGCGATGTTCCTCGATCCACGCCAGAATAGAGACGTGCAGCATGGGTAGCGTGATGCCACCAAAGCCGACGACACGGTCGTGAAACGCGCTGAGGTCGAACTTGTCACCAAGTTCTTCCTCGGCGAGCGTGCGCAGGCGTCGAATTTCGAGCATGCCCAGCATGTACGCCGTGGCCTGACCTGGCCAGGAGATGTAACGATTGATGTCGTTCTCGATGTCAACCATTGGCCAGGCGGTGTTGCCTGCCATGTAGTCGATGGATTGTTGCCTTGTCCAGCCCCTGGTGTGCAGGCCGGTGTCGATCACGAGCCGGGACGCGCGTGCGCCTTGTTCGGAAAGCATGCCCAGGTAGTCCAGTGGGCCGCTGTACAGGCCGAGTTCATCGGCCAGCCGTTCCGAGTACAAGCCCCAGCCTTCGCTGAATCCTGAATTACCGAAATACCGTGCAATCGGATGGACACTGTCACCGAGTTCGAGTGCCAGTGCGATCTGGTGGTGATGCCCGGGATAGGTTTCGTGGTAGAGCGTCGACTGCTGCGTCACGCGCGAGCGAGTCTCCGGATTTGTTACCGCGATATAGAAAATACCGGGCCGTGTACCGTCTTCCGATGACGGGTGATACTCGCCTATGCCGCTTTCGGCAAAATCGGGGTACGGTTTGACCAGCACATCTGCTTTGGGCAGACGCCCGAATACGGACGCCATCGCTGCTTTGGCGGCATCCAGGGCGTCGAGGGAATACTGCGTGACAGCGTCTTCTGATTCGAATGTGAACTCCGGATCGACGTTAACGCGGCGCATAAACTCATCGATCGAGCCGCCACCAAAGTGCTCGTCGATGATCGTGCGCATCTCGCCACGAATCATCGCGATTTGCTGCAAACCAAGTTCGTGGATTTCGTCAGCGGATGGTTGAACCGTTGCGAACGAGCGCACGAGCGTCGGGTAACACTCCGCGCCATTCGGGTTGGCAGTCAACGCAATCTCTTCACGCGCTTGCGGCAGGTAATCTTCTTCCATGTAGTCTGCGAATCGATGCAGCGCAGGCGCGATTTCGTCGTCGTACACTGACTGTACTTTGGCGGCGAACTCCGCATCGTCGGCTCGTTTCGCCGGGTCGAGGAAGATCGTGTCCGCTGTGTCGAGTGCCCGTACCTGGGCGGGGACCTCCAACGCCGTAACTCGAGGTGCGCTGTAACCGAGCTCTATACCCTGCCGCAGATTCGCAATTTCGGTGTCGATGAAGCCGGCAACCGCAGCAAGGCGAGCCAGCGCCTGTTGCCGCAGGTCCGGTGTATCGACCGGCTGAATCTCGAACAGGAATGGCAAGCCTCTGTGCCACGCGGTCGTTTCGCTTGCTTGCCACAACTCGCTGCGGCATATGCGCGATGCAACTGAGCTGGCGAGAGACTCGTGCAGTATTCCGTAGCTTACCCAGTCGCGGCTGCCAACATCTGCCGGTGCGCCGATCGCATCTAATGCGGCGAGCCAGGCATCCTCGCGGGCTTCCCACCCGGCAAGCGCGTCAAGAGAGTTATCGTACAGCCGGTCGTGGCGCGCGCCTTCGATGGAATAGTAAGTACCCATCGCCGGGTAACGCTGCATAGTAGCGGCCAGGATTTCGTCAGCCAGCGCCTCAACAGCGCTTATCTCAGGTTCGGGCTCTGCCGTTTCCTGGCTGCAGCTGGTGATTATCATTCCCAGGGTCACGATGAGCGTAATCCTGATGTTTGCTATTTTCATCTGTCGTTTCCGTTACCAGCAAATTCAAAATTGCTGTACTCGATAATTTCGGATTCGTCGAAGCCGATAAAAAGAAAGGCCCGGCCTTTGACCTTGATCGCCATATTGCGCGGCACGATCGTTCCGCCTTCAATCGCCGGACCAAACTGAAGGTGCATGATGAAGGTGCCGATCTTTGTACCAAAACCAGGTTTGATGTCGTCGTTGTTGCGCATGTCGATCGCTTCGAGGTAGCCGCCGTTCTTGTTGATCTTCACGGTGGCGTCAACGTTGTCGATAAACTCGACTTCATCCTCGTCAGGTACAAATTTCAGTATCCAGTGATCCCCAGTCTCTTCGAGGAGTTCGACCGTTTCTACGTCGACGATGTCGACACGATGGCTGCTGTCGGACGTCTCGTGCTCTTCCTTGTCATGTGTAAACTCGCGTAGCTCATCCTCGTTCGGCTCGCGCCCGTCGACCGAGATCAGCGTCCAGCGCTCGTCCTCTGCATTACGTGGATCGAATCGAGCGACCCAGACCTTTTCACCTGTGAGGTTGGACTCGGTAAACGCCCAGTTCTTCTCCAGTTCCCAGTCGACCGTGGCGACAGCGTCCTCAAACAGTTTCTTGTAGTCCTCCGCGTATGCCGGCGTAAAGCCGCTAACAAGAAGGAGAGAAAGCAGCAGGCGTGTCATTCGACTTCACGCAGGTGGAAATTGAAAGCAGGCAAAGGACCGAAATTGTTGTAAATCAGGAGCACTCCCATGCCTTCTATCCAGCGAGAGTGCTCGATTGGCCCCAGGTCGATTGCATGCAGGTCAAGGCTCTCGATAAGCGTGGCGACCCTGGTTTTGGCATCAGCATCGTTGCCGACGATTGGTATGGATATCGGACCGCCAGACGTCTCGGGATCGATCATGTATTTCCAGCTCAGGACGTTGAATGCCTTAACGACGAAAGCATCCGGCGCTGCGTCC
>CALZHX010000102.1 GCA_945787435.1 uncultured Woeseiaceae bacterium | reverse complement strand
CCGGCACGTGGTTATTCCCAATGATGGGTGGTGACGGCTACGTTTCGGCTAGCATTCAGCATGTCGGTGACCGCATAACTCAACCGAGTGACCAGCTGCCTGGTGCAGGCGATTTTTCATCCGGACTGCCTTTTGGCGGCGCGACGGGCAACGAAGTGACGAGCCTCGACCTGGAGCTCGATCCTTATACCATCGCGAATCTGCGAGCCGGGTTGGCGAAAGGGGGCTGGGAGGCCGTTCTGTATGTCAGCAACCTGACGGACGAGAACGCCAACCTGTCGTTTGACCGCGAGCGTGGTGGCAGAGCACGCCTGGCCTTTCGTACCAACCAACCGCGTACGTTTGGTGTGACATTCCGCAAGGGATTTGGCAACTAAGCAAAATCGTCGCAACGGGAATCACATAAAGCCCGGCTTCGGCCGGGCTTTTTCGTGGTTTCGATTCGCGAGGATCAAGTCTGTACTTGTACCGATTCAGCGCAGCACAGAAGGTTGAAACAATTACCTTGCGGTGAAAAGGAACCGGAAGAAACGTGGACCGAGTTATGCGCATGGAGGGGCTGGACCACCTCTTCTGGGCCTGACTATAAGTGGCGTTCTCGATAATGCCGCTGACAACTGGCCGGACCATGACGCAGTGGTCGTGGCCGAACAGGGCGTGCGCTGGAGCTGGGCGGAGCTTCGTCAACGCGCCCTGCAACTGGCCGCTGGCCTGCTGGCGATCGGCTTCGAACCCGGTGATCGAATAGGAATGCTGGCGCCCAATCGCGCCGAATGGCTATTGGCCCAGTTCGGTAGCGCTTACGCCGGCCTCATCCTCGTCAACATCAACCCCGCCTATCGGCTGTCCGAACTCGAATACGCACTCAACAAAGTCGGTTGCCGCGGCCTGATCACCGAAACCCGATTCAAGAGCAGCAATTACATCGAGATGGTGCAAACGCTGTATCCCGATCGCGTTCCGGACCTGAAAACGATCATTCACCTGGGTAGCGAAGATATACCCGACATGCTCCGCCTGGATCACGTCATGGGTCTTGCCGACGAAAACGCGCAACAAACGCTCGATGCTATCGCGCAACGGTCCGACTTCGATGCGCCAATAAACATTCAGTTCACGAGCGGCACGACAGGCGCGCCAAAAGCGGCCACGTTGACGCATCACAACATGATCAACAATGCTGCGATGTCGGCCGCCATACTTAAATTCACCGAGAAAGACCGGCTGTGTATCCCGGTGCCGATGTACCACTGTTTTGCAATGGTGCTGGGCACGCTGTTGTGCGCAACGAGCGGGTCGACCGTGGTGTTCCCCGGCGCTGCGTTTGAAGCGAAGGCAACGATGCAGGCAATCGAAGACGAGGCCTGTACGGCATTGCACGGTGTGCCGACGATGTTCATCGCTATGCTCGACGACCCCGACTTTCAAAAGTATGACCTGAAGTCACTGCGAACCGGGATCATGGCGGGAGCACCGTGCCCGATCGAACTCATGCGCCAGGTCATTGACGATATGCACATGAGTGAAATCACAATCGGCTACGGCATGACCGAGACGGGACCGCTTTCAACGCAGACTTCCCCCGATGATCCGATTGACCTGCGTGTCGGAACCGTGGGCCGGGTCCTGCCCCACACCGAAGTGAAAATCGTCGACGAGAATGATCAGATTGTCGCGTTGAGCGAGCCTGGCGAGCTGTGCGTGCGTGGCTACAACGTGATGCGCGGTTACTGGGGCGACGGTGATCAGGGCGAGTGGATGCACACCGGGGATATCGCGACGATGGATGAAGACGCCTATATACGCATCGTCGGCCGCAGCAAGGATATGTTGATACGCGGCGGAGAGAATGTCTATCCACGAGAAATCGAAGACTTCCTATACAGCTATCCGAAAATCGATCAGGTCGAAGTCGTCGGCGTGCCGGACGAGAAATTCGGTGAGGAAATCGCCGCCTGCATAAAACTGGCTGAAGGTGAACAGGCAACCGTGGACGAAATCCGTGATTTCTGTCGCGGCGAACTATCGCACTTCAAGATTCCTCGTTACGTTCTCTTCGTCGATGACTTCCCGATGACGGTGACCGGCAAGGTGCAAAAATTCATATTGCGCGAGCAAATAGCTAAAGAGCTCGAGCAAATCAGTAGAACATCACAACCCAAGGGAGCAGTGAGATGACTACATCTGCGTTTCGTTTCTGTGATGATCTTGGTCCCAAGACCATCCTGCATATGTACGAGCCGGCGATCGGCCTCAAAGCGATTGCCGTCGTCGACAATACAGCGGCGGGCACCGCCATTGGCGGGGTGCGCATGGCTCCGGATGTATCCCTGGACGAGTGTTTCCGGTTGGCGCGCGGCATGACGCTGAAAAATGCCGCGGCCGGTCTCCCACACGGTGGCGGCAAATCGGTTATCTTCGCTGACCCGACGATGGAGCCGTCCAGCAAGGAGCAATTGATCCGTGCATTCGCAAGGAGTGTCAAACAACTGACGGATTACGTTCCCGGTCCCGATATGGGCACCAACGAAGCTGCTATGGCGCTCGTCAGGGACGAGGGCGGACGCAGTATCGGATTGCCGAAAGTTCTTGGCGGAATCCCGCTCGATGAGATCGGAGCGACGGCGTACGGCGTTGTCGCAAGTGCGGACGTTGCCAAAGACCAGCTCGGTATCGATCTCAAGGGCGCACGCATCGCGATGCAGGGATTTGGCGCTGTGGGCAAACACGCCGCCCGGTTCTTTGCAGAGCATGGCTCCATATTGGTCGCTGCGGCCGATTACAGCGGGGCAGTGCACGATGCCGAAGGCCTCGATATTGTGGCCCTGACCAGGCATGTGGAAGCAGGTGGCCGCATTGCCGACTTCGAAGGCGGCGAGCGGCTGCAACGTGAAGCGATTGTCAGCGTTGACTGCGACATCCTGGTGCCGGCGGCCAGGCCGGACGTTATTCGTGCCGACAACCAGGCGACGGTTAAGGCAAAACTCATCGTTCCTGGCGCCAATATCGGTATCACCGAGCGGGCAGAAGCCATGCTGCATCGTCGCGGTGTCCTGTGCATACCGGACTTCATCGCCAATGCCGGTGGTGTTATCTGTGGTGCGGTTGAATTTGCTGGCGGTACCGAGGCGCAGGTCTTCCCGCTGATTGATGAGAAGATTCGTGGCAACACGGCCGAAGTACTGGAGCGTATGAAGCACGAGCGAATATTGCCGCGCGAGGCTGCAGTAACAATGGCACGGGAGCGGCTGGAAGAAGCGATGAAGTATCGGCGTTTCAGTTCCGGATGGTCGGTTCAGGCCCCGAGGCCGGACGTCGAACTGCGCGCCGTTAGCTGACACCATTTACGCACAACAGCTGGGGAGATTTCAATCCGGAGTTTCCCCAATGTCGCTTGTGGACAGGGGGGAATATATCTATTGCGCTGGCACGAAAATCGCCAGTGCCAGAACGGGAAGGAGGTGAGCTGTATGTCAATGCTGCATAAGTCCGAACCCCATAAGAGGGTTGTTGACGTAAAACGGACCGCGCCTCTCACCCACAGCATGGAGGAGTTCTTCGAGGACTTCCCACCACGCCGCTGGATGGAGACGTTTGAGCCTTTCGGATGGAAGTGGCCAATGGGTATCGATTTCGAGCGGAGCTTCCGCGTCGATATTCTTGACCGCGAGAAAGAGCTCATTGTCCGAGCAGAACTGCCTGGCGTCGAAAAAGACGATGTTGAGGTCACAATTTCAGGCGACCGTCTGACCATTGAGGCCGAAAGGGAGTTTGAGGAAGAGGAAAGCAAAGAGACGTTCTATCGCCACGAGCTTGGTTACGGAGAGCTCCTGCGCACGATCGCTCTGCCAGTTGAGGTTGATGTTGAACACATCGATGCTGAGCTGAAAGACGGCATCCTGAGCGTCGTTCTTCCGAAAATCCAGGCGGCGGCACGCCACACCGTTAAGGTCGCGTAAGGCGACAAACGGGTGTGACAGAACCGGGGCGACTGCGAGCCGCCCCGGTTTTTTTAATGCCTGACTTTTTTCCAGATACGGTAACCGAGCAGGAACGCGAGTATCACGGCGTAGATCCACGCGTCGCTCGTGTCTTTTTTAACCTGCCACCAGTAGTGCCACACGCCCAGCACACCCACAGCGTAGACGCTGTAGTGCAATTTGTCCCAAGCTCGTCGCATGCGCCGGCGCATGCCGTTGGTCGATGTCACGGCCATCGCCGTCAGCAACAGCAGTGCTGCAAAGCCGATTGTAATGAACGGCCGCTCGGTCAGGTCCTCAAGAATCGCAGTCCATTGAAACGCCGGGTCAACTGCCAGTCCGCGATCGAGCAGTAACCAGGTCAAAAAGTGCATAAGGGCGTAGAAAAACGAGAACAGACCCAGCATGCGCCGGAAACGATCCAGCCAGTTCCAGCCTGAAACCTGGCGCAGTGGCGTGACAGCCAGTGTGATCATGATCAGGCGAATCGCCCAGTTGCCAAATCGGTCGAGAATGTCTTCGACTGGATTCGCACTGAGTTGCCCCGTAATACCAAACGTATCACCGACCACGAGCGCGGCAGGCAACAAACACAACAGGAATACCAGCGGCTTGCCGACAAACCGGACTTTCTGCAGGGTATTCACCGGCAGTTAGAAGTTCTTGCGCAGATCGAGGCCATCGTATAGGTGGGCGACCTGTTCGCCGTAGCCGTTGAACATCCGGGTCGGTTTCCTCGGTGCAAACAGACCGCCGCCAATCGCACGTTCACTTGCCTGGCTCCAGCGTGGATGGTCAACCTCAGGATTGACGTTGGCAAAGAAGCCATACTCGTTCGGCGCTGCGATGTTCCAGCTGACCGGCGGTTGTTCCTCGGTAAAGCTGATGCGAACGATGCCCTTGATGCCCTTGAAACCATACTTCCAGGGAACGACGAGCCGTATTGGTGCGCCGTTCTGGTTCGGCAGCGTTTCTCCAAAAATGCCAACAGCGAGAATGGCCAGCGGGTTGGTTGCCTCGGCGATCGTGAGGCCCTCTTTGTAGGGCCATTCAAGCACACGGCGTCGCTGGCCGGGCATGCGCACCGGGTCATTGAGTGTTTCGAAGGCGACGTACCTGGCGCTTGATGT
>CALZHX010000101.1 GCA_945787435.1 uncultured Woeseiaceae bacterium | reverse complement strand
TTGCGCTTGGCGACTTTCTTCTTAGCCTTTCTCTTGGCTTTCTTTTTCGTCTTGCGCTTGGCTACTTTTTTCTTAGCCTTTCTCTTCGTCTTACGTTTAGCAACTTTCTTTTTAGCCTTTCTCTTGGCTTTCTTCCTCGTAGCTTTCTTCTTCGTTGCGCGTTTCTTCGCAACCTTACGCTTCGGTGCTTTTCTCTTTGTTACTTTCCGCTTCTTCGCGACTTTGCGCTTAGAAGCTTTTTTCCTAGACTTCTTCTTAGTAGCCATCAATTTTCTCCGTGTCGGGTACCCGGCGTTGAGTATATACAACAAGATCAAAAAATCCAGCGAGTTAGGCGACACTTTTGAGCAATCGAAATTCGCCGATTTGCGACAGAAACAGAAACCAGATTCCTAATTCGTCACGCGAGATTCAAATGAGAATAAGAAAACAAAATCGAGAACGACTAAACGAGTGTTCAATCGACGTCCGTCACAGTTTTATAAAGTGGAACATCCCAGGTGTCGGGCACAAGCTTTTCGACCTTCTGACACTCGAACGCAACGCCTATCAGCTTTGGCCTTAGCCACTTACAGCGGTTTCTTAAAAAACGGAAGCGGCGGTCAAAGTAGCCGCCGCCCATGCCGATCCGGTTGTTGGCCGCGTCAAATGCAGCCATTGGTGTAATGACGATGTCGAGTTGTTTAGCACTGACGAACGTCCCCGAATCCGGTTCCCAAATACCGTAGTGATTCCGTGTCACGACAGTATTGGGCGTGATTTCACAAAAATTCATAGCACCGTGTGTGTCGGTTACGGGCGCGAAAACGCGCTTATTTGCGCACCATGCGCGCTCAATGATGTTTGTTGGGTCAACTTCATCGCTTGTTGGCAGGTAACAGCCGATCATTTTACTTGCCATGAATTCGTGCGAATGAGTGACGAGTTCGCAGATTTTCGTCGATGCGGTTTCGCGTTGCTTGTCACTTAATGACCGGCGGGCACGCAGTGCGGACGCACGCAATTTCTGTTTTTGATTTGAAGTCAAAAGCGCCTCCCGCCTGTGCCGTTTCAGACCGTCGCCCTCGAACCGGAGCAACAGGTGGGGTCAGCCGTTGCAGCAACAGGCTTACTGCCGAAGCAGCCCTGCTCAAATGCTACCAACAGTGCACGACCCCGAGGTAAAGATTTAGGGTCGAGAGGTTTCCAGGTCGGTATCGAACACTGCAGGAGGCGCCATATCGGATGTCCTGTTCCTACGCGTCAGAAATCAAGTTGCTGGGATGTTCCCAGTGCATTTTCAACGCGATCGGAAATACTTTTCAGCCGCCCGCTCAGATCACCTTCAATGAGCCGATCGCGCGCCTGTGCGTGTAGAAGATCATTGGCCATGTTGAGAGCGGCCATTACGGCAATGCGGTCCAGTCCGACGACTCTGCCGCTATTGCGAATTTCGAGCATCTTTGAATTGAGAATCTCGGCGGAGTCGAGTAGGTCGGTTCGCTCTTCGGACGCACACGCTACCTGGTATTCCTTGTCGAGTATTCTCACGCTTACTTGGGCATTGCTGGTTGTCATGTCAGGATCCCTGCTCCATCGCTTTGAGCCTGCCGATCATTGCTTCGACGCGGGCTCGTACCTGTTCATTTTTCTGTAGAAGATTTGCACGCTCTGACGTTAGTACGTCCTGCCGCTGCTTGAGAGACTTGTTCTCGTCCTGCAGCTGATCGCACACTTTGACAAGCGCATCGACGCGCTTCTCGAGTCGTTTTAGTTCGTGCTCAAAGGTTGTATTGATGTTGTCGGCCATATGATCAATATAGACACGCGCTCAAACAGAATCAATCACCGTGGCCTCACACATCGTTACGTGGGATCATTATTGCCATGGAATCTCCGATTGACCACGATCTTCTGGACTCGGCGCTCAGACGATGCGGCGCCAGCTGGGACGCAGCCCAGACGCATGGATTGCTTACAGGGCGTCTTGCCATGGCCGGCGCCGACAGCGGTTTCGACTGGCTCTCGCAAGTCCTTGAAGGCACGGACGCAAATGACGCTTTGCGGGGCGAGTGCGAGGTCATGCTCGGGTCCGTTTTCGAGACCACTTTCAGGCAGCTCGCTGAGCGGCAGTCCGAGTTTGAACCGCTGCTGCCCGATGATGATGACGCGGCGGCTGTAAGGGCCGCCGGGTTGGCACACTGGTGCGAGGGTTTTTTGCATGGCCTGGTGTCTGCGGACCACGGCGATGCGCTCAAACAGCGCCTGTCGACCGAACCGCTGGCCGACATTATCAAGGACATGCTGCAGATAACCCGGGCTGTCGCCGCAGAGGATAGTGACGAGGAAACCGATGAGGAGGCCTATGTTGAGCTCGTCGAATATCTTCGCGTTGCGGCGCAGTTGACGTACGAGGAGCTTGTCGAGTTTCGCGAGCCATCGGCTGGTGACGATGAAGCCGCACCCGAGCCAGGGGTGTTGCATTGAACAACAAGGAATTTGAGCGGCGACGCAGGAACCTGATCGGTATGGTCGGCGAGGGCGGCATCGCGATCCTGCCTGCCGCACCTGTCCGAACACGTAGCCGTGACGTGGAGTACCGTTTTCGGCAAGATAGCGATTTCTACTACCTGACCGGTTTTGCAGAACCCGATGCGGTAGCCGTTATCGTGCCCGGGCGTGACAGCGGTGAGTTCCTGGTGTTCTGCCGTCAACGCGATGTGGAAAAGGAGCGTTGGGATGGCCAGCGCATGGGGACGGACGGTGTAGTGGAGCATTTTCAGGCCGACGATGCGTTCCCGATCGAAGACATTGATGACATTCTGCCCGGCATCATGGAGTCCTGCGAACGTGTCTATTACACGATGGGCCTATACAAGGACTTCGATGTGCGCATCGCCGACTGGGTGAACTCACTGCGTTCGGGCGGAAATCGTGGTTTGCATACGCCTCAGGAATTTGTTGCCCTCGACCATCTGTTGCACGACATGCGCCTGTATAAGAGTCGCTCCGAAATATCGGCCATGCGCAAGTCGGCACGGGTCGCAGTCGGTGCACATGAGCGGGCTATGCGTATTACCCGGCCCGGTCTTTACGAATACGAGGTTGAGGCTGAGTTTATTCACGAGTTCCGGCGCCACGATGCGCGTTATTCGTACAGCCCGATCGTGGCAACTGGCGCGAATGCCTGTACCCTGCATTACGTTGACAACAAAGCCGTGCTCGAGGACGGCCAGTTGCTGCTGATAGACGCCGGCTGCGAACTCGACTACTACGCCTCGGACATCACGCGAACGTTTCCGGTCAATGGCAGGTTTAGTCCAGAGCAACGCGCTGTCTACGAGATCGTTCTCGAGGCGCAGCTCGCAGCGATCGACAAGACCCGTAAGGATAATCACTGGGACGAGCCGCACGATGCGGCAGTAAAAGTCATTACCAAAGGCCTTAAGAAAATCGGCTTACTCGACGGTTCCATACCCAAGCTCATAAAGGACGGCGCGTATCGAGAGTTTTATATGCATCGGACCGGGCACTGGATCGGCATGGACGTTCACGATGTGGGTGACTACAAGGTCGGTGACGAATGGCGCCTGCTCGAGTCCGGTATGGTTACGACCGTGGAACCGGGGCTGTATATCCCGAACAGTCGCAAAGTGCCGAAGAAGTGGCGCAATATCGGTATACGCATCGAGGATGATGTTGCAGTGACCAGTAACGAGCCCGACGTTCTGACGAAGGCACTTGTCAAGGAGCCCGATGCTATCGAAGCCCTGATGCAGCACTGACGTGAACACAAAGCACGACAATCACTACGACATTGTTATCGCTGGCGGCGGCATGATCGGTTCGAGTCTTGCGCTTGCCCTGGCGCCGCTCGGCTTGCGCATCGCAATCGTCGAGGTGGTGCCGCGAGCCGCGGCGTCACAACCGAGTTTTGACGATCGGTCCACCGCCTTATCGCGCAGTACGCAACGCATGTTCGAGGCGATGGGATTGTGGGGCGACATTCTTGCCGCCGCGACGCCGATCACGCACATTCACGTCTCTGACCGGGGGCGATTCGGTTTCGCACACATCGACGCACAAGAGCAGGCTGTCGAAGCGCTGGGATACGTTGTGATCAATCGTGTCCTTGGCGGCGTGTTACAGGGATCGCTGGACGACGTCGCGCATCTCGACATTGTGTGTCCGGCGTGCATCGTCGCGGCAAAATTGGGGCCTGATAAGGCTATCGTCACAGTCGACCAGGATGGTGCACAGCGTGATCTGACCTGTGAATTGCTTGTTGCAGCCGACGGCTCAAATTCCGCCGTGCGTTCCATGATCGGCATCAGCGCCAACCAGGTGTCCTATGAGCAGCGCGCCATCATCGGCAATCTGTTGCCGGAATTGCCGATGAAGAATCACGCCTACGAGCGTTTCACCGAGCATGGGCCGCTGGCGATATTGCCGGTCGCCGACGGGCGCGCCGGATTTGTCTGGAACGTGCAGGAGCGCGATGCCGAGCGTGTACTCAATCTCAGCGACGAAGAGTTTCTAGCCGAATTGCAGCGGACATTCGGCAATCGCCTGGGTACGTTTTCACGCGTGGGCCAACGTGCGTCGTACCCGCTGTCTCTAAGCAAAGCGCTGCGGCTGACAGCACAGCGCGCTGTCCTGGTTGGCAACAGTGCGCACGGGCTGCACCCGGCCGCCGCGCAGGGATTCAATCTCGGGATGCGTGATGTTGCAGCGTTATGCGATTGTATTGCTGATGTCAGATTTGCTACTGCCGATATCAAGTCTGCTACCGCCGGCTCTTTCGACGTTGGCGATAAATTGATTCTGGAGCGGTATTCAGCTTGGCGCAGGTCGGATCAAAAGAAACTTTTGCATTTCACCAACGGACTTGTGCACCTGTTCGGACACTCGGCAGGCCCGGTCAAGTCTCTGCGTAATCTCGGCATGCTCGGTTTTGACCTGATTCCCGGCGTTCGCAAGACGTTTGCAAAGCACACGATGGGGCTTGCCGGTCGGCTGCCGCGACTGTCCCGCGGGGTGCCGCTGGTATGAATAAAAAGTACGACGTGCTCATCGTGGGTGCCGGCGTCACTGGCCTGACGGTTGCCGCGTTGCTCGCGCAGTGCGAGTACAGCCACCAGCTGCGGCTGACCGTTGTCGATGCGGAACCGCGACCTGTTCACGATCCCGACGGCGAGGTTGCGCTGCGCGTATCGGCAATCGCGACCGGTTCGGCAAGACTCCTCGAGTCGGTCGGCGCCTGGCAATACGTCCGCGAGACACGCGCGAGCGCTTACGAGGCTATGCGGGTATGGGATGAGTCGATTGAGCCGGATAGTGGCGGCGTCCTGAGCTTTGATGCCGCTGAATTCGGTGTGCCGCAACTCGGGTTCATCGTCGAGAACGTCCTGATGCAGCACGCGCTGCTGGCGGCGCTCGATAAGCTCGACGTCACCCTCACGTTCGACACCAGGGTCGACTCACTCAAAACCGATCTCGTTATCGGCGCCGATGGGGCACGCTCGTTCGTGCGAGAGAAGTTTGGCATCAAAACACATGATTTTCCGTACGGACAGACGGCGTTCGTTACGCACCTGAAGCCCGAGCAACCCCACCACCGTACAGCATTGCAACGCTTCACCCAGGACGGTCCACTCGGTATGTTGCCGCTCAACGACGGACGAATTTCGGTCGTCTGGTCTATGCACGACGTGCTTGCCGAGCGTGTGCAGGCGGCCAATGACGAGGAACTCGGTGAGATTCTGAGCGCAGCATCGGACTACGCATTGGGCAATCTCGAAGTCGCGGGGCCGCGTGGTGGTTTCGCGTTATGTGCGCGCCACGCTGCACAATATGCCCTGCCGGGCGTCGCTCTGGTCGGCGATGCTGCTCACGCCGTGCACCCCCTCGCCGGGCAGGGCGCTAACCTCGGTTTGCAGGATGCGGCGAAGCTTGCGGACGTGATCAACACTGCGCTCGGCGATGCTGAGCACCCGGGCGACAAGCCTGTGCTGCGTCGTTATGAGCGGGCCCGCAAGGGCGAAAATGCGACGATGTTGCATTTCATGACTGGCCTAAACACGCTGTTTGCGACAGACTCGGCCCTTGTCCGCGAGCTGCGCATCAATGGCATGCGCCTTTTTAACTACAGCGGACCTATAAGAGACCACGCGGTGAAAGTGGCACTGGGGATCTCGGGAGTCTAACCAGGTAATATTTGAGCGTTCAGCGACCCGTGAAGAAGTTGAATGCAAGGCGCTCCTCGCCGGCAATGACTAGTCCTTGTCAAGAGGAGCAACGCCGCAGGCGACTTCTTCACGGGTCGCCCAAAGGGAACTAACCAGATGATCCAATACATCGTCGCAGCCCTCGAAAAGGACGCAGCCATTTCCTTCACGCTGCTCCTGGTCTTGTATCATCTGGTTAGCTCTGAACACTTGAATATTACCTGGTTAGACTCCTTATGAAGCAGCAGTACGTCTATGGCCTGGCTGCGCTCCTGGCAATCGTCGGCTTGTCGGTGTTTGCTTACAAGTGGCTGGTGCTCGATTTCCCGCTGACCAGGAACCAGGAAACGTCCGTCTGGACGATCGAGTCGTCGATCAGTTTTGATAGCGGTCCTGGCTCAATCAAAGTTAATTTGCTGATCCCGACGCTGACGCCCGGTTTCCGCATGCTCAATGAAAATTCCGTGTCGCGAGGTTACGGATTCAGTCTTAATTACGGCAGCGGTGGTCGTGAGGCGCAGTGGACGATTCGTCGTGCCGATGGACCGCAGACCATCTACTACAGAATATCGGTCTACGAAGACGAAGGCATCAACCAGTCCGACACCACGCCACCGTTTCCGCCACCGCCGGTTATTAACGAGCCGTTCAAGACCGCCGTCGACGTCATCGTGGCCGACGTCAAAGAACAGTCGGCCGATACGGCGTCGTTTACTGCTGAACTACTGCGACGTATGAACGACGCATCGCCGGACCCGAACGTCGAATTGTTGCTTTCGAATGCGACAACACGCGCTGAGTTTGTCGACAGCATTACGACGATCCTCGCGTCGGCTCGTATTCCTGCGCGCATGGTGCACGGCATCGAGTTACAGGGACGACAACGCAATGCCGAGCCAGTGACCTGGCTCGAGGTTCACGACGGTGATCAATGGCGCTATTTCGACCCGATGACGGGTGAGGAGAATCTCCCTGAGCGGTTCCTGGTCTGGTGGCGCGGCAACGATCCGCTGATCAGTGTCGAAGGTGGAAGTAACGTACAGGTTGAATTCGCTGTGCAGGAGAATCACCTCGATGCGGTTACGATCGCCGAAACACAAGTTGCGCAGCAGGGCGCGCAGGCGATCGATTTTTCCCTGTACAGCCTGCCCATTCAAACGCAGGCGGTTTACAGCGTGTTGCTGATGATACCGATCGGTGCCCTGATCATGGTCATCCTGCGCAACATGGTAGGCATCGATGCTTTCGGCACGTTCATGCCGGTGCTGATTGCCCTGGCATTTCGCGAGACGAAACTCGTCTGGGGCGTGATCCTGTTTTCCGTTCTCGTTGCACTTGGGTTGAGCATCCGGTTCCTGCTCGAGCGATTGCGGCTGTTACTCGTGCCGCGGCTGAGTGCGGTCCTTATCGTTGTTGTTATGCTGATGCTGCTGATCAGCCTGATGTCACATCGACTCGGCATGGAGACGGGACTGTCTGTCGCACTGTTTCCGATGGTCATCATCGCGATGACGATCGAGCGCATGTCGGTTGTCTGGGAAGAGCGCGGCGCGACCGATGCGATGCGCGCCGGAGCCGGCAGCCTGATCGTCGCTATAACTGCGTATGTATTCATGGGGCTGCCATGGCTAGAGCATCTGATTTTTACGTTCCCGGAATTGCTGCTTGTTGTACTGTCGCTGGTCTTGCTTGCAGGTCGGTACACAGGATATCGCCTGCTGGAGCTGAGCCGTTTTAAAGCTCTGACAGGACAATGATGTTTACCAGGGCGCAGCAACTTCGGGAAGCCGGCGTACTCGGTCTTAACGAGCGCAATACCGACTTCATCATGCGCCTGAATCCGCGGCGCTTGTATCCGCGCGTCGACGACAAGGTGATTACCAAGAAACTGGCGCTCAAGGCCGGTATGGCCGTGCCCGAACTGTACGGCGTTATTTCGAATCAAGGCGAGATCAAGGAGTTCAGTGACATTGTCGCCAAGCGTGAGAGTTTTGTGGTCAAGCCGGCGCAAGGTAGTGGTGGCGACGGCATCCTCGTCGTGACAGGTCGAAGTCAGCGCAAGCGCGATGCGTTTCGGTTGGCGAGCGGTATGCTGATCTCACAGGGCGAGATCGCACATCATATTTCCAATATCGTCGGCGGCCAGTACAGCCTGAGCGGCAACCGGGACAAGGCGCTCATCGAGTACTGCGTGCACTTCGATCCGGTCTTTGCGGAACTCAGCTACCAGGGTGTGCCGGACATTCGCGTCATTGTGTATCGCGGCTACCCGGCCATGGCGATGGTGCGCCTGCCGACACGCGCATCCGACGGCAAAGCGAATCTGCACCAGGGCGCGGTTGGTGCTGGCGTGGATATGAGCCTCGGCGAAACACTGACGGGCGTGCTCGGCAACGAACTCGTCGATGAACATCCCGACACCGGCGCGCTCGTCGCAGGCCTGCAAATTCCGAAGTGGGATTTCATTCTTGAAACATCCGCACGCGGCTATGACGTAACCGAGCTTGGTTATCTCGGCGTCGACATGGTTATCGATCGCGACCTCGGACCGATGATTCTTGAAATGAACGCGAGGCCGGGCCTCAATATCCAGATCGCCAATTGCACCGGTCTCGCGAGCCGTATCGCTCGCATTGACGAGATTTTCGATCCGAATGCTGTGCCGCAACAGCGGGCGCGTGTTGCTCGCCGCGAGTTTGCTGCGAACCGGCAGACGTCAATCCAGTTTGATCGCTAGCCCGCGTGAGCGGGCCAATCCGCCTCCGACT
>CALZHX010000100.1 GCA_945787435.1 uncultured Woeseiaceae bacterium | reverse complement strand
TTCCGGGATCAATGACACTGATCGACATGGATCGGGCGCGGGAAATCTACGCGCTAATGGGCCCTGCAACAGAAATGTCCGGCGGTTCTGTCGCCAATACGGTTGCAGGTTTTGCGAATCTTGGAGGCTCGTCAGCCTACATCGGTCGCGTCACAGCCGATCAGCTCGGCGGCATTTTCAATCACGACATGCGATCGCTCGGAGTGGATGTTCGCCTGCAGGCGGCGAAAAACGGATTGCCTACCGCACGCAGCCACATCCTTATTACGGCCGACGGACAGCGCACTATGCAGACTTACCTCGGTGCGTGCACGGAATTGAGCGTCGGTGACATCACGTCGGAAACCATGGGAACGCCAAAGGCTGTATTGATCGAAGGCTACGTCTGGGATCTGCCCGAGGGTCCGGATCTGACCACGAAAGCGATAGAGATCGCCAAACAGAATGGCACGACCGTTGCCCTGTCACTATCGGACTCGTTCTGCGTCGAGCGACATCGCGAGTCCTTTGAGCACGCAGTGAAAAGTGGCGTCGATATAGTCGTTGCCGATGAAGACGAGGTGAAAGCACTGCTCCAGACCGAGTCCTTCGACGACACACTCGACGCGCTCGACGGCTTCGGCAACCTGTTTGCGATAACACGCTCTGACAAAGGTTCGGTCATTGTGCATGGCGACCAGCGCATTGTTCAGGCGGCAAACCCGGTCGACCACGTTGTCGATACGACAGGTGCCGGCGATGCTTACACAGCAGGATTCCTGTATGGGTGGGTCAACGATATGCCGCTGGCTGAATGCGCAAAGATCGGCACGTTTTGTGGCTCAACCGTGATCCAGCAGGTCGGCGCGCGCATCGAACCCGGTCTGCTCGACGACTATTCCTGAGGCAATGCGAACGCGATCAATTTGTCGTCCATAGGCACGCCCGATCGCGAACTCCCACCTGCGTAGATGACGACGTACTGCCGGCCCTTCCAGATATAGGTCATTGGCGTCGCATTGCCCGTCGTCGGTAGCCGGCCACGCCAGAGTTCTTCACCCGATGCTGTGCTCAGAGCCCGAAGGTAGTAGTCCATGGTCGACGCGATGAAAATAACATCCCCGGAAGTTGCGATAGGCCCGCCGAACGTTGGCGTGCCCACCTCGAGCGGCAAAACGGCCATATCTTTCAATGTGCCGAGCGCACGACGCCAGACGATGTCACCCGTAGCCAGATCGACTCCCGCAACAATGCCCCAGGGTGGCGGATTGCAGGGTAATTCCAGCGGTGACAAAACCACTCCCCGCCTCGCGCCGAACGGCGCGCCATGCATCGGCGCGACGTCCTGATCATGGAACACCTCGCGCGCCGCGCTGACGTCATCGCTCGGTATCAGGGCGATTTCGTGTACCAGGCTGGACATGTTGATGATCAGCAGATTACGTCGCGGATCATAGGCCGCACCGCCCCAATTCGCCCCGCCGCCGGTGAACGGATAAAACATCGTCCCCTCCACGCTGGGTGGCGTGAACAGACCTTCGGCGCGCAACTCGCCCAGCCGCCTTTCGCAGACTCGCTTATCGAACCAAGTAAGGCCAAAGCTCTCCCCTGGACTTACGTGACTTGGTACGAGCTGCGGCGGTGCATCAGGTATGGGCTGCGTGGGCGACAGTTCTTCTCCTTCGATGTCGCTTGAAGGAACACGAATCTCTTTAGTTGGTAGAAACGGCTCGCCCGTATCACGATCAAGCACAAACACATGGCCGGTCTTGGTCACCTGGGCAACGACATCATGTGCCGCGCCGTCGCGCCATACTGTGTACAGGCCCGGTTGTGCCGGCAGATCGTAATCCCAGACATCGTGATGCACGATCTGATACGCCCAATTCACGGTTCCTGAATCCGCATTGAGTGCCACCACCGAATTTGCATGCCGATTGTCCCCTGGGCGCAAACCACCGAAGAAATCCGGGCTCGGGCTCGAGGTCGGTACGAAAACCAGGCCGCGTTCAGGATCAGCTGACATCGGCGCCCATGCGTTGGCGTGGCCTTCCACGGGCGGCTCGTCGCCCTGCCAATCGGGGTTACCGACAGTCCTCGGGATCGGGTCGAAATCCCACCTGGGCTCACCCGTCTGCGCGTCGAAAGCTCGCACGGTGCCGTGTGGTGCGGCGACTCGGACGTTATCCGAAATAGCGGAGCCGACAACAACCGTGTCTCCGACAACAACAGGCGGCGAGGTAACCTGAAACTCCCCGGGCCAAACCAGTTCCATTCCGACATCGAGTACAACTTGCCCCTGCGTTCCGAAACCAGGACATAATTGTCCGCTGTGCGCATCAACCGCGATGAGGCGGCCATCATTGGTGCCCATCAGGATTCGCGGCGAGCATGCCGTGCCCGGATCGTCGTCCCGCCACTGCGCCACACCCCGGCAAACGAATTGATTTGCCGGGCGTTGATCCAGGTTAATTTTGGCGTCGAACCGCCAGAGTTCCTCACCGCTGGCAGGGTCGAGTGCGATCACGTCATTGAAAGGCGTGCAGAAGACCAGGGCCTCATCGACGAGGATCGGTGTGCCCTCGGCAATGCTCCCGTCGATGGCAGACTGTTTCGTTTGCAGATCACCCGTGCTGAACACCCAGGCAACTTCCAGGTCACTGACATTTGTCGTGTCTATTTGCTCGGCTGAGCTGTAGCGGTGTCCGCCCGCATCGTTGCCGTAACTCGACCAACCCGGCCCGGGCAAGTCGGCGGGGCCGCCATGCAGCAACGCCTCACCGACCACATCCAGTGAGTGCGCGCCACCCAGGTAGCGGTAGCCCGACCCACCGAGGACGACAATTAGCAAGAGCGCCGCTGTGAGCAACAGCAACCACTTCGCGTACTTCATTGCAGCTCGACCAGCAGATCGGTCCGGGTATTGTCCTGCACGTCGTCGGGTTGCAGGTAGACGTGCCGGTCACGGATTTCGTCAACCCACGGCAGCTTCTTTGGCTGCCGATTAAACTTGCTGCAGAACACTATGAACTGGTGGAAAGTGCGAAACTCTTCGTATCTCACCGCACTCGGGTCATCGACAACACGGTGGCAGTCGCCACTAACCAGGATCTTGCGGCCCATTTGATCTGTCTCGACGTTTTCCCAGATCGGCTTTCCGACCGGCGCCCGGGATGGCCTGAACTGCAGCGCGGCCTGGCGGCGTTTTTCGTCGAATACAGGGTTAACCGAATACGTTCTCTGATCGCTCGTTGCGCCGGATTTCACAATGTCGTCCATCTGTGCGTACCAGTCGCGCGGCGCGGCCACATCCTCTTCGACAGGCGTTTCAGCATCTGGCAGAGGATCGACCGGCGTCTCCTCGATTGCCTCTACAACGACCGGATCCGGCACCTGCACGACAACTGGTTCGACGGGAACCGGCTGGTCGGGCTCAATCAGAAATACCTCGAGCTCCGCAACTACCTCGTCGTCAACAGCAAACGTCACCAGGAAGATTAGCGCCCCGATGAGGCCTGTCGCAATCGCCATGCTCGCGAAGAGCCGCGGTCGCGCACCGTGGTCCCAGGTACGTGTAGCGGTTGCGAATTTCATCCACACAGGATAGCTCGAGCAGCGGGCTTCATCGGCTCACCATACACGCCGACTGAGGATGACCTCAATCAGCGGCACCAAACTTTACAATACAAAGCTAAATAGACGTCTTTCCGTTTATTTACTTTGTTTTGTGAAGTATTTCACTTGACACCGGCCCGCCTGAAACAGGATACTTCGTAAAATAAAGTTAATCGAACCGTGAATCTACACTTCGACGAAATGATCAGCGCTCCCTGTCGCCTAGGCATCCTGGCCACGCTCGTGCCGGGCACGCCCGTTTCCTTTTCCGACATGAAGGCCGAAACCAGCCTGTCCGATGGCAACCTGCATGTGCAAACCCGCAAGCTTGCCGAGGTGGGCTACATCGAAATTGGCAAAGGAAAGAAGGGCCGCCGCACTGTTACCGAGTTTCGCATCACTGAGCTAGGGCTCGAGCGCCTTCGACTTTATGTCATGAAGTTACAGGCCGTCCTCGATGGAGAGGCCGATACGCTGCAGACGACAGCGCGCTCCTCGAAGCGCGATGATTCGGCGGTATGGACATGAGCAGGACAATGAGAATAGCCATTGGTGCCGATCACGGCGGGTACGATCTCAAAAGCAGCCTGGCGGCACATCTGCGTGACGCCGGACACAACATCGAAGACGTAGGAACTTCATCAAATGAAGCTGTCGACTACCCGGTCTTCGCCCGCGCGGTCGCAGACGCGGTTTCCCGCGGCAGCGCCGACGTCGGCATCATGATCGACGGTGCAGGTATCGGCTCTTGCATGGTCGCAAACAAGGTCCCCGACGTACGCGCGGCACTCGCCTACGATCTGTCGAGTGCCCGCAATAGTCGCGAGCACAACAATGCCAATGTGCTGACCCTGGGAGCTGGTCTCATCGGTGCCGGGCTGGCGAAACAGATCGTCGACGTCTGGCTGGCGACCGAGTGTACGGAAGCACGTCATCTGGACCGGGTGGCGATGTTTGCCGAAGATGCGGCTGACCTGCAATTGTCAGATCACGACATTGATAAGGTCGTCGATCGCCTGCATCAGATACTCGGCCCGATGACAAACTCCGAACCTTCCGGGGCCAGCGTTGGGGACGACCCCGAAGCGGCACGAGAATTCGTTCGGCTTGGCGCCACGGGATTGACGAGTGTCGCTCCTGCCGAGCGCCCGGGGAGCATTCCCGGCGACCTCGCCCGCTATATCGATCACACGCTGCTCAAACCCGCCTCGACTGAGGAACAGGTGCGCAAACTCTGCGCAGAGGCGCTCGAATACAATTTTCGCTCGGTGTGCATCAACCCCACCTGGGTATCGCTCGCGGCCGAGCTTCTGCGCGGCAGCGATGTGCTCACCTGCACCGTCGTTGGTTTTCCGCTCGGCGCGAACGAGCCCGCAATCAAGGCCATGGAAGCACGCCGCGCCATTCGTAACGGCGCCCGCGAAATCGACATGGTCATCAACGTTGGCGCGCTCAAGAGTGGCAATGACGACCTGGTGTTTCGTGACATCCAGGCGGTGGTCGAAGACTGCGTCGACGGAAACGCCGTCTGTAAGGTCATTCTTGAAACAGCGCTTCTTACTGACGATGAAAAACGGCGCGCATCGGAGCTGGCACAACGTGCCGGTGCGCACTTCGTCAAGACATCTACCGGCTTTTCGACCGGCGGTGCCACGGTCAGCGACGTCGCACTCATGGCCGAAGTCGTTCGCGGCGCCGGCATGGAGGTCAAGGCCTCCGGTGGAATCAGTTCTTATAGCGATGCCAAGGCGATGATCGAGGCGGGAGCAACCCGTCTTGGCGCAAGCGCCAGCATTGGCATTGTGCGAGAAGCAAAATCGACAAGCATTAGCGCTTGAGGAGTTAAATCGATGGTCGATCTTAGAGCTTATGTTTTTCTGGACTCGTTGCAGCCGCAATTCGCGTCCTTTCAGGCGACGATCTCGAAGGGTTACCTTCCCAAGGTCGGCCAGGCAAGCCTGTTCGTTGAGATCGCCCCCGGCATGGCGATCAATCACATTCTTGACGTAGCGCTAAAGTCCACGGATGTAACGCCAGGCATGCAGATCGTCGAGCGGCACTACGGCATGCTTGAACTCCACTCCGACAGCCAGGCCGATGTCCGCCAGGCCGGGCAAGCGATTCTCGACGCCCTCGACCTCAAAGAAAAGGACCGACACAAACCACGCGTCGTTTCCAACGAAGTGGTCCGCCACCTCGAAGATACGCAGACGATGCTGATCAACCGCTTTCGCCACGGCAACATGATTCTCGCCGGGCAGACGCTGTTCGTACTCGAGGTTGAGCCAGCTGCCTACGCAGCATTGGCGGCAAATGAAGCCGAAAAGGCAGCAGATATCAACATCCTCGAAGTCCGCGCGGTGGGCAGCTTCGGCCGTGTTTACATCGGCGGCGAGGAACGGGATGTGGTGGTTGCGCACGAAGCAGCCACGCAGGCGATTAACGCCGTTACCGGCAAGTCGAAGAAATAGTTTTTGTATAGATTAACCAGGGTCCGCGGGCCCAATTCGCGAGGAGCATAGCGATGTCAGAAGCATTAGGAATGATCGAATGCCGGAGCTTTCCGGCCATGGTGGAGGCGGCCGACGCAATGGTAAAAGCGGCGAAGGTTGAGCTCGTCAGCTACGAGAAGACTGGCGGCGGCTACACGACGGCTGTTGTACGCGGCGATGTAGCGGCCGTTCGAGCCGCGTGTGACGCGGGACGTACCGCAGGCGCGCGTGTCGGCGATGTCGTCGCTGTACATGTCATTGCACGTCCGCATACGGGCGTCGACATGACGATTCCTTTGGGTCGCGAACCAGACGCGAAAAAGAAATAGCTACTAATCAGGAGCAACCGTGAAACTCGCGAAAGTGCTCGGCACTGTCGTTGCCACCGAAAAGGACTCCAAACTACAGGGATTCAAATTCCTGATGTTGGGTCTATGGGGTCACGACAACAAACCGTCTGGCGGCTCGGTGGTGGCAGTGGATGCCGTCGGCGCCGGCGTCGGCGAAATGGTCCTGTTCGCCAGTGGTTCATCTGCGCGCCAGACTGCAGCTACCGACAACAAACCCGTAGACGCGGTCGTCATGGCGATCGTAGACAGTTGGGAGATCGAGGGCGACGAGAAATACCGCAAGGGAGAGGCTGACTGATGAGCCGACCCGGCGGAAACGCAGGCCTCCTTACTGATCGTCAGGTGGATGTCATTGCCACCCGCCTCGCCCAACGCCTCGGGGCTGCGCCGGCCGAAAATTCGGACAACACTGCAGTGCGCAACGCACCGGCGAAAATCCATCGCGAAGCACTGGGTGACGGAGTCTTCGCAACGGTCGACGATGCGGTCGCAGCGGCAAACGCCGCATTCCATGAACTTGATGGCATGTCGCTCGAAGGGCGAAAGAAAATCATCGACTCGATTCGCGAGGCCATGTTAGAGCACGCCGAAGAACTTGCGCGCCACGCCCAACAAGAGACCGGGCTTGGCAGAGTCGAACACAAGATTATCAAGAACCGCCTGGTTACGCGAAAGACCTCCGGCACCGACGTGCTCACGCCGCATGCAGTCACCGGGGACAATGGACTGACGCTTACCGAATACGCGCCCTACGGCGTAATCGGCGCCATCACACCGACAACCAATCCAACCTCGACGATCATCTGCAATACCATCGCCATGGTATCGGCAGGCAATAGCGTTGTTTTCAACGTGCACCCCAATGCACGCGAATGCTCCATGGCCAATATTCGACTCCTGCACCACGCGATTATTCGCGGCGGCGGCCCCGCCAACCTGGTCAGTGCGGTCGCCGAGCCGACGATCGAGTCTGCGCAGGAACTGATGAGCCACCCCGGTGTGCGACTCCTCGCCGTCACCGGCGGCAGCGGCGTCGTGCGCCAGGCGATGACGAGCGGGAAGCGCGCCATCTGTGCCGGGCCCGGCAACCCTCCGGTAGTCGTCGATGAGACAGCAGACCTCGAACTCGCCGGCCGCAGCATCGTCGCCGGCGCCTCGTTTGACAACAACATCGTGTGCGTGGACGAGAAAGAAGTCATCGCCGTCAGCAGCATCGTCGACAAACTGCTTGAGCAGATGCGGCGCCACGGTGCCTATATTGTGAATGAGCGGGACTTTCACAAAATCGAACGAGTGATCTTCAGCGAAGAGCGCGGCCAGCGGCAACGTGCAGTGGTCGAGAAGGATCTCATCGGCAAGAACGCGGGTGAGATCCTCGCCCGGGCTGGCATCTCCTATTCCGGCGACCCGCCGTTGTTGGTCGCACGAGTATCCAACGGCCACCCGCTCGTCTGGACCGAACAGATGATGCCGGTGTTACCGGTCACCGCCGTGCCAGACGTTGACCGAGGCATTGAACTTGCCAAGGAAGCCGAGCACGGTTTCGGCCATTCGGCCGGCATGTACTCGAGAAACATCGAGGCACTGAGCCACATGGCGCGAACGATCAACACCAGCATCTTCACCAAGAACGGCCCGTTCTATGCCGGGTTGGGCGAAGGTGGAGAAGGCCACTGCAGCTTCACGATCGCGAGTCCGACAGGAGAAGGGCTCACCGGTCCCGTCGCCTTCAGTCGGCTACGGCGCTGTGTCCTCGTCGATCACTTCCGTATCGTTTAAACCGCATGCCGCAGAAGAAGAAACGTCACGGAGCCCTGGCGCTACTGGAATTTGAGACGATTGCAGCCGGCGTACTGGCGAGTGATCTCATGGTCAAGCGGGCGCCCATCGCATTGCTTCGCTGCGGCACGATTCACCCGGGCCGGTTCCTGATTCTCGTCGGCGGCAGCGTCGCCAGCACGGAGGAGGCATATCTTGCCGGTACGCAGATGGGCGAAGCCTAGCGCTACCTGAGTGACAG
>CALZHX010000099.1 GCA_945787435.1 uncultured Woeseiaceae bacterium | reverse complement strand
TTGCCAGATCTTGCCCGCTTGCTGCCGGAACTGCCGCCCAGGCTGACAATCGTCAGTGCTGGCGAGCCTATGTGGCGAGGTGGTTTGTCGGCTCCACAATCGCTGTTCCTGCACGCCGAACGTCCGCTGATCAGTGAGAATGCAACCAGTACGCTCCTGCACGAGGTCATCCACATGTCGCTCGGGCTGACATCCCGGGACGGGTACGACTGGATCGTCGAAGGTTTTGCCGAGTATTACAGCCTGCAATTGCTTCACCGCAGTGGCACGATTTCAGACTCACGCTTTGCTGCAGCACAAGCCGATATTTCTGACTGGGCTAAAACCGCCGGGAACCTGTGTGGCCCGACCTCATCCGGCGCAACCACCGCGCTGGCCGTGACTATTCTGAACGCGCTAAACGACGAAATCATCGAGAAGTCGGCCGGTGAATCGAGCCTTGACGATGTCGCACGCGAGTTATGGCGACTGGACGAAAAGGCGGACCTTGCACTCTTGTTGGCTGTTGCCAGCAAGTTGATCGACGGCAAACCCGACACACTGCACAGCGACATGCTGCCCGGCTGTCGTACTATCGCCTCTCAGAATTCGACGAACTAGACCTGCCAATGGACGGACGCCGCGATCTCGAGATAATCCTGCGCTCGCGCACACCGATCGTGATCATCGAGACACGTGACGAGGCGCGCATACTCGAACTCCTGCAATCGATAACGATTGCCGGCGCGGTTAGTGAGTACTTGCCATTATTTCGCTGGACCATAACCGACGGCTTGCAGCGCATCGACATTGCGCTCGAACCGCAACCGCTGAATTCAGGGCCAGGAGAAGTCCTGAAGCACATTCGGGCGGTATCAAAGCCAGGCATCTATGTGCTGTTGGATTTTCACCCGTTTTTGGAAGATCCCGTCCACGTTCGACTCATCAAGGATATCTGCATTCGCTACCGCGAGATTCCACGGCAAATCGTGCTGATCAGCCACACCGTAAAACTACCAAGTGAACTCGATTCTTTCAGCGCCCGGTTCGACATGGCGCTGCCGACCGAAGAAGAGCGTCGCAAGATCGTGCAGCGCGTCGCCGATGAATACAGAAACGAGCACCCCGGGTCACGTGTGCAGGCTGATTCCAAGGCTTACGAGATGCTGATCAAAAATCTCGCCGGGCTGACCTACAGCGATACCGCGCAGTTGGCGCGAAATGCTGTACTAATCGATGGCGCGATTACAAAGAGCGACCTGCCGGGCGTCATGCAGGCTAAGTACGAGCTGCTGAACCGTGGTGGCGCGCTGCAATTCGAATACGATATGGCGAAGTTCAGCGATGTTGGCGGTCTGTCGCGCCTGAAGGACTGGTTATCACAGCGCAGGTCCGTATTTCGAGGCGATGAAAGTGCGGCGCATCTCGACGCACCCAAAGGAATCCTGCTGCTGGGCGTTCAGGGCTGTGGCAAAAGCCTGGCGGCCAAAGCAACAGCTGGAATATTCGGCGTGCCCCTGTTGCGCCTTGATTTCGGCGCCATTTATGACAAGTACCACGGAGAAACCGAGCGCAAGCTGCGTGAATCGTTAAATACTGCGGACGTCATGTCGCCGTGCGTGCTCTGGATTGACGAGATTGAGAAGGGCATTGCAGGGCGCGGTGGCGAGACGGGCACAACGCAACGTGTGCTTGGCACGTTCTTGACATGGCTGGCGGAAAAAAATAGCCAGGTTTTCGTTGTGGCAACGGCTAATGACATAAACTCGCTACCACCCGAGCTGGTCAGGAAGGGCCGATTTGACGAAATATTCTTCGTCGACCTGCCGGGAAAGAAGGTGCGCGCTTCGATACTCGCTATTCACCTGACAAGCCGCGACCAGAGCCTGAGCAATTTTGAGATCGAACCACTGGCCGAGGCCATGAAGGGCTTTTCGGGGGCTGAGATCGAACAGGCCGTCGTCGCCGCTTTCTACGCGGCACACGCCCTGAAAGAAGACCTCAAGACACACCACATCCTTCACGAAGTTGAACAAACACGCCCATTGTCCGTTGTCATGCGCGAGCAAATCCGCGCCTTGCGAACCTGGGCGGACGGCCGGACGGTTCCCAGCGACTAGGAAAGAGAATTTAACGTAACGTCCTGCAAGCACTTCCGTCGATAACTACCTGTTTTGCGTGCTAATATGACTCGATGGCTAATGACAAAAACAATATGAATGAGTTAGTCGCAGAAGATGACGACGCGACAGAAGAACTCGAGATGCTGGCCGATACCTATGATTTCGTCGGCCGGAAACGCAACGAAGTCGCCCCCTCGATAACAGAGCTTGAGTCAGTTCTCAAGGACCGCTCAGAGACCATCGATCGATTGCAGTTCGATATCGAGCAACTGCGCTCAAAGTGGGCCGGACTGGAAGTTGAGATCAAGGCGCGCGAAGACCTGACGAAGGACCTGAATCAGAAACTCGGCGACACACGGAAGGCACTCGCACGCAAGGAGAAGTTGCTCGAAAAGCGAGAGCAGCAAATTGAACGGTTGAAAAAGACGCTGTACCGAGACCGCGACCTCGAGAGCGCAGCAGAGCAACTGATCGATCAGCGCCAGTCCGGAGAGCTGACCTCAGCCAGGACAGAAGTGAGGGAGCTACGGGCTCAACTCGAACGCATGGAATCTTACGCGGACGATATTCGGCAAAAGCTCCAGGAGCGCGCGTCGTTATCCGACCACGCCGAAAGCACTCGACAAACGCTACAGCACAGCCTGGATCGCGCTATGCAACAGGTCGCGCAGCTCGAGAGTGAACTCAAGGAGGCCCGGGCATCAAGTGAGACCCTGGCGAATGAACTCGCTAGTACAAAAGATTCGCATGCCGCGGAAATTCGAATCATTCGGTTCGAGTTAGGCGAGGCGCAGGAAACCGTCACAGAACACAAACAAATTACCGAACAACTCGCCTCCGATCTCGTTGATACGCGCGAATTCCGCAACGAGCTGGAACGTGCGCTAAATGAGACCGAGGAACAGACTCAATCGAGAATCGAGGAACTTGAACGCGAGAACCGCAAACTCAAAGACGATCTTGCCCATAATGAAGAACAACTTGCGGGCAAGAGTGAGGCCTTGAACTGCCTGCTCGCCGAGCTCGCCAAGAAATCTCAGCAAATTAAATCGATCGGCGAGATCGAAGACGTGATTCACGAAATCGACGACAGAATGTCGGAGCGTATCGACGATCGCACACACAAGGAGCGCGACCGGGTCACACGTGTCCTGATCGGTTCAATCGACGGACAGGAATTGCGGTTTCCGTTGTTTAAGGACAGGCTCACAATAGGTCGCACCGATCAAAATGACATCCAGCTGCAGGCTTCTTGTGTCAGCAGGCGACATGCCGTGATAGTTAGTGATCGTGATGCAACCAGGGTCGTCGACTGGGGCAGCAAGAATGGCGTTTTCGTGAATTCTAAGCGAATCACCGAGCACTTCCTGCGTAACGGCGACAACCTCACTATCGGCAAAGCTGAATTTCGTTTCGAGGAGCGCCCGAAACGCGATAACTGAGATCCTCGCCAAACACGCGGACTGTGAGGGCAATCACGGCACTCTCGGTCCGGAACCGGTATCGTTATTACATCAACGCAGGGAGCGCGTGCCGAAATGATGTACAGCAATACCGTCGAAAAGCCGGCCCACCTTAGTGAAACTCAACAGGTAACGCGCGACGCGGGCAAGTTCATGTCACGCAAGATCTGGATCCCCAAAGTCCTTTACAACGTATTGCCCTACTTCTACCTGTTCGCCGGAATCAGTGCTCTGCTGACAACGTATTACATTAGTGGCTGGGTGTGGCTGCTGCCGCACTACTTGTTGTTTGCCATTGCCTGTCTCCACATGGGTCTGCTCGTCCATCGTCGCAGGAATAAGCCCAAACCTTGATCTTTCCAGCACCCTGGTCAACAATTTTGCTCCCCACGTGGACGAGCATCGCAAATGGCCCAGGGCACTATGAAACAGACTGTAGTTAAGGATACGGCGCTCCTGGTCGGATTTCGGTTCCTCGGTTTCGTGATTATGCCAATCGCGATCTACTGGATCGGACCACGCGTACTGGGAGAGTTCGGAGGTCACGGCTACTCCGACTTTTTTGGGGGTATTAGCGCACGCATCCGCGGCGGAGATCTTGTGGCCTGGTTCTTCGTGCTATCGCCCTACCTGGTCTGGCAGATTTTGCGCATGACACTGTTTGCCTTTCGGACGGCCTCTGGCGAAAAGCGCAGCAAGTAGGAGAAACTGTGATCGAAATCACGTTTTATTCTTTAACAACAACACACTAGGGATGATTCCCTAGAAATTATGTTAACAATGATGCATCCTCGGGCGAGGCAAGCTCTATAGTTGTCAACATCACTCACAACACATTACCGAGCGCGCGAGCAGAAATCATGAAGCGTTTCATCAACTGGCTGACCAGCAAGATATCGCCAAGGAGGGCTTCACCGGATCCCGCACTTCGACGGACGGGCGCGTATTTCAATCAGGACGGCTCGCATTTGAAACGCACAGGTGGTCACACGATCTCCAGACTGTCGAAACCGCCAAAGGCTGTGCCCGCACGGCAACCCGAATTTGTCGACCTCGACCCGCACACTGAGGGAAAAATCGAAGACAGGGGACCAGGCAAGAACGTGCTGATTCGCAATAAGTACCTTCGCGAAGATACCGGCACGCACGAGACCCTGAAAATTCTCGATGATTCGATTATCGACAACGAAGAAGAAGCGGGGCTCGATCCATACAATACGGGTCAGTTTGACCGTTCCAAGAATTGGGACCGGCGCAGAAAATAACATGGGTCTGCGTGTCTCGTTCGAACTCGACGACAACGATCTCACTCATTTTCGTCTGATCATGCGCGAGGCACGAAAGGCAGCTGCACGCATGGCGCCCGAAGACATCGTCGCTGCCGCAGAAGAATTACTGCAGGACATCGGGACCACCGGGACACCGGGCTTTATTCAGGAGCGTATCGACAAGCTGCGTCTGCTGCTTCGCATGATGTCTGATCTCGAATGGCGCCTGCCGCACCAGGAGGCCACCCGGGTTTTGAATGCACTAGCCTATTTCACCGAACCCGATGACCTTATTCCTGACCATATTCCGGGCCTTGGCTTCCTGGACGATGCCATCATGGTCGAACTTGTCGTCCGTGAACTCGAGCATGAAATCGAGGCCTACCGCGATTTCTGCGAATTTCGTCGTGAGCACTCGGCGACAAGCCGCGACGATTGGTTGATCGAGCGTCGCGAAGAACTGCAACAGCGTATGCGCAGCCGACGCGAGGCAAGCCGTCAGGACAACGCCCGCCCGGAGCCTCGACTGCTTGACTAAGGCAGGAAATAGAAGGTGGTTGCAGCCACACCAGCCCACATCAGAGCTTGCGCCCAGAATCGCAATGCATGATTAATCAGCAACGCATAGAAACTCAGGGCCGAAATGGTGGTCATACCGAAGAAGATGAATATGCTCGATACGAGGGAAGCGAATTCATGCTGGACGCGCGGATAGTCATCTCCAAGGATCAGGAAAACGACAAGAACGGCGGCAAGACTGACTGTAATCGCGAGGCAGCTGCCGAGCAAAATCCCGGTAATGACTGTTAGTGGTCGCATCGATATTGGTCCAGCTGGTATATTTAATAACGCGTTGTTTGACCAGCGATTATGCCAAATATGCCCTTGATCCAAGTCCTCCGGGCATCTAGCCTAGCCGTTAGGCTCGTAGTGAACACATTTCGCCGATATTGGAGAAAGATTTGAAAGACCTCAAGACCCATCGTAACGCCTTGTTTGCAGGCCTGTTGCTGGGAATTTTCGCAGCACCGGCCGCCGCCAATACCCAGGCGCCGGATTCCGATGAGCTTTTGTCGCCCGAGTCTCGACATGAAAATATCGGCGAACTCGTTACCCAGTTCGTGCAGAGATCACATTACCTGCATGTCGCTGTGAACGACGAACTGTCGTCCGGAGTCATGGACCGTTACCTCGAGTCACTCGACCGCAATCGTATGTACCTGCTGGAGAGCGATATTGAGTATTTCGAGAAATTCCGCTATCAACTCGACGATATCGTGCGCAGCGAGCCGCTTGATCCGGTTTTCGACATGTTCTCGATCTACCGTACACGCGTCCGCGAGCGGTTCAACTACGCCCTCACGCAACTGGAAAATGAGCCGGACCTGACAATCAGTGAGCAATATCAGTTCGATCGCAGCGAGTCACCGTGGGCCACCACGACGGAAGAACTCGACGAACTCTGGCGCCGCAGAGTCAAGAATGACATCTTGAATCTCGCGCTCACCGACAAGCCCTGGGACGAGACCCGAGATGTATTAATGAAGCGCTACACGCGCTACCTGAAGCGCATGGACCAGGTGAAAAATGACGACGTATTCGAGACCTTCCTGAATGCATTCGCGCATACTCTGGACCCGCATTCGAGCTACTTGTCGCCGCGCAATTCCGAAGAGTACCGGATCCAGATGAGCCTCTCTTATTTCGGCATCGGCGCGTCACTACAGACTGAAGACGACTACGTTCACATCGTCAATATCATTCCGGGCGGTCCGGCTTTCCTTGATGGCTCATTGAGTCCCAAGGACAAGATCATTGGCGTTGCCCAAGGCACTGACGGCTCGATGGTGGATGTAATTGGATGGCGCCTTGACGATGTCGTCGACCTGATTCGCGGCCCTTCTGACACTGTCGTCAGACTGCAGATAATTCCGGCAGGTGCCCTGCCGGGTGACAG
>CALZHX010000098.1 GCA_945787435.1 uncultured Woeseiaceae bacterium | reverse complement strand
CGAACGCTTTCAACGTTTCGACGTCGGGATCGCCCCACCGCTTGCACAGACCGTCCAGCGGCACCGTATACTCACCTACTTCGGCTATTACTCCGGCACAGGCAATGTGCGGTACTCCTCGAGAGGTAATATCCGCGGTTGAATATTCGACGGGTGCATTGATGAACCCGGTGCTGCCGAGACTGAATCCACCGTTGGCTGAGAGTGTGTTGCGCGTCCCGTCGCTCTCGAAATACTCACCCGTCTGTGCGGATATCGAGAATCCACTAGTGGCATCCTTGAGAATCACGTTGATCACGCCGGCAATCGCATCGGAACCGTATTGCGCAGACGCACCATCGCGCAGCACTTCGATGCGCTGGACCGCAGCCGACGGAATCGCTGCGTAATCGACCGCCTGTGCGCCCTGGGTAACCGTGCCCAGCGGCGCAAATTGCAGATTGACGAGAGGCGAACGGTGGCGCCGCGTACCATTGACGAGCACCATTGTCTGGTCCGGCGACAGGTTACGCAATGACACCGGCCGGATAAACGCGGTACCGTCAGCGATCGGGAAGCGTTGCGTATTGATCGCCGGTGACACCTTCGTCAGGCCATCTGTCATGTCAAACGTGGCCTGGTTACTCAGCGACGTGCCGGCCAGCACATCGACCGGTGACATCGTTTCGGTCGGCGACAGGCCTTCCTTGCGTGTGCCGGTCGTGATGACCTCCTCGAGCAGCTCTTCTTCAGTATCCTGAGAAAAAGCGGCTGGACTGCTCAGTGCCAAGGTAATGGCAATGGCCGTACAGATGCCCGACGGCCTGAACCGTAGTGATTTGTTCATGATTTCCCCCTCAAATTGTGGAACGCCCAAGAGCGTTACCCTGAGTATAGTTATGACCGACAAAAGGTGAAGCAGTTTCTCCAAAAAAAAGGCCCGCTCAGAGCGGGCCTTTCTGTCTAGCGCGTGGAGCGGCGATTTACATCATACCGCCCATACCGCCCATACCGCCCATGCCGCCCATATCCGGCATTGCCGGAGCACCGGCTTCGTCCTGCGGCTTGTCAGCGACCATCGCTTCGGTCGTCAGCAACAGACCTGAAACGGAAGCCGCATTTTGCAGCGCATGGCGCGTGACCTTGTTCGGATCCAGAATGCCTTCTGCGATCATGTCCACGTATTCACCGGTTGCAGCGTTGAAGCCGTAATTACCCTTGCCCTCGGCAACTGCGTTCAGGACCACGCTTGCGTCACCGCCCGCATTTCGCACGATCTGACGAAGTGGCTCTTCAACTGCACGCTTCAGGATGCCGATGCCAACGTTCTGGTCATCGTTGTCCCCTTTGAGCTTGGCAATCGAGGTAACTGCACGAATCAATGCAACACCACCACCCGGTACGACGCCTTCTTCCACTGCCGCACGGGTTGAGTGCAGTGCATCTTCAACGCGAGCTTTCTTTTCTTTCATTTCGATTTCTGTTGCCGCACCAACCTTGATGACAGCAACACCGCCGGAGAGCTTGGCAACGCGCTCCTGCAGCTTTTCTTTGTCGTAATCCGACGAAGACTCTTCAATCTCGCGGCCGATCTGCTCAACGCGGCTGTGAATATCTTCACTGCGGCCAGCACCATCGATGATCGTGGTGTTCTCCTTGGAGATCTGGATCTTCTTGGCTTCACCAAGATCGTCCAGCGTAGCCTTCTCGAGCGACAAACCAACTTCCTCGGAGATGACCTGGCCACCGGTCAGGACTGCGATGTCCTGCAACATAGCCTTGCGACGATCACCGAAGCCAGGTGCCTTAACAGCCGCAACCTTGACGATGCCACGAATGTTGTTGACGACAAGAGTCGCCAGCGCTTCGCCTTCAACGTCTTCAGCAACGATAATCAGCGGACGGCCAGCCTTGGCAACGGCCTCGAGGATCGGAAGCAGATCACGGATGTTCGAGATCTTCTTGTCGAATAGCAGGATCAGCGGGTTGTCGTGTTCAACCTGCTGGCTTTGTGCATCATTGATGAAGTAAGGCGACAAGTATCCGCGATCGAACTGCATACCCTCGACAACGTCGAGTTCATTCGCAAGGCCAGAGCCCTCTTCGACCGTGATAACGCCCTCTTTGCCGACCTTCTGCATGGCTTCGGAGATGATCTCACCAACCTCGGTGTCGGAGTTAGCCGAGATGCTACCAACCTGCGCGATCGCTTTTTCATCTTCGCAAGGCTTCGACATTTTCTCCAACTCCTCAACGATCGCGATGGTCGCTTTGTCGATACCGCGCTTGAGGTCCATCGGGTTCATGCCAGCCGCAACTGACTTTAAGCCTTCACGCAGTACTGCCTGCGCGAGAACCGTTGCCGTCGTGGTGCCATCACCGGCAACATCGGATGTCTGGGAAGCAACTTCCTTGACCATCTGTGCACCCATGTTCTCGAACTTGTCTTCGAGCTCGATTTCCTTGGCGACGGATACGCCGTCTTTGGTGACCGTCGGTGCACCGAAACTCTTGTCGAGCACGACATTGCGACCTTTCGGTCCCAAGGTCACTTTTACGGCGTTAGCCAGGACGTTCACACCTGCGAACATCTTCTGGCGCGCGTCGTCGCTGAAACGTACTTCTTTAGCAGCCATTATTTTCTTCCTCTACTTTAATTCGTTAGTGCAGGTATCGGGCGCTTAGCCTTCGATCACTGCCATGATGTCGTCTTCTTTCATCACCAGCAGCTCTTCGCCGTCGACTTTGACCTCGGTGCCGGCATACTTGCCGAACAGCACCTTGTCGCCAGCCTTGACGTCGAGGGCGCGAATGTCTCCGGAATCCACGATTTTCCCGTTGCCAACTGCAACGATTTCACCTTTGATCGGTTTTTCGGTCGCGGCGTCTGGAATAACGATTCCGCCGGGGGATGTGCGCTCTTCTT
>CALZHX010000097.1 GCA_945787435.1 uncultured Woeseiaceae bacterium | reverse complement strand
CGAGGGCACAGGCGAATTTGCGGTCGTACTGATGTACGCGGACAAGGAAGAATTTGACCGTAGCGCGTCCTTGCTGCGTGCGGCGGGATATCGGCTCGACTGATTGGCTCAGTAAATACGCCCACCAATTCTGACGCTGCCACCGTAACCGCCGCCGCCATAATATCCACCGCCACCGTAGGAACTGTAGCCAACACTGCCGTATACCTTCTTAGGCTCGCAGGACGCAACGGCACCTGCCACTGCGATCACAAGGAGCAGGGTCATCAGCCGTCTGATTCTGTTTTTCATCAATTGTTCTCCTCACGATCCAGGGGCCATGTTTGCAAGGCAACGCCCGCGCCGGATGGACCCGCAACAAAAGCGACTTCACCACCGAGCGCGCGCGGACTGGCGTCGATAATCACAACGCCACCCAGTTCCTCGACCCGCGCCGTAATCGCTGCCGGATCGTCGACACGAATGTAATTAACCCAAACGGGCAGCTCACGTTCGAACGGGTTCGGCATAATCGCCGCACGCGGTGAATCCCCGGACTTGAGCACTCGATAGTCATCATCCTCACCCTGCACTGCGTGATCTTCGATCTGAAAGCCTGCCAAAGCCTGATAAAAGCCGGTCGCCTGCTCTACATTGTTGGTCCACAGTTCGTTCCACAACCAGCCATTAACAACCGGCTCGCGCTCTTCGGGATCACCGCCCCTGGATTGTACCAGTGCGATGATCGCCTTATCAGGGCCGGCAACAACAGCCAGCGTACCTCGCGAACCAACATCCGTCGGCGGCGTCAAAATCTCGCCACCATTCGCTTCAACTCGCTCGACTGCCGCACTAAGATCCCCTGTCGACATGACGGTGACCCACTGCGAGATATTATTCTCGCGGTTCATGATATTTGCGTCGAGCATGCCGCCAATGAGTTCACCGTTATGCCGAATCAGCATGTAGCTATCCGCATCGCCGATGCCGATACTCATTCCCGGACGTTCAAACTCCCAGCCAAACAACTCACCGTAGAACTTCCGTGACTCAGCGGGCGTCGTGGTGAGCAAATCGTGCCAGACAACTCTGCCGTCGTAGTGACTGCCGGTCGGCTCGTCAGTGATCGCTGGCAATTCCGGCGCTACGGTCGCACAACCGGCCACGCTCAGCGCAATCAGCACAGCTGACAGCTTGATCCTGGTCAAAATAACTCTCCTCGAGCTCGTTACGTTCGTGGCTGGACATGCTACCTTATCGCACTGCGGATACCAGTCTCATAACAAAAATAACGGGGGCGTGAATTGGACTCGTCAATCACTAATACCAAACCTTATCCCGAGTTAACCTGGGTTGCCGTTATCGTCGGCTGGATACTCGGTGTCATCATCGCCGTCTCCATCGGTTATGCAGCTCTGATCCTGGGTTTTTCCATCGAAGGCTCGGAACTTGCAGCGATCCTCGGCTTCGGTGTTTTGCGCGGCATATTACGGCGCAAGAGCATCATCGAAAACAACATCGTGCAGACGATCGCTTCAGGCGTGAACGGAGCATCGTCGGGCATGATGTTTTCGGTTCCTGCCATTTTCCTGCTCGGATTTGGCGATCGCTTTGACCCGGTCATACTGACCTTTGGTTGCATCGCAGGGGCATTTCTCGGCATCGCGTTTATCATTCCGTTACGCAAGCACATGATTGACTATGAGCGGCTGACGTATCCCGGTGGCGTTGCCGTAGCAACAATCCTCAAGTCTCCTGGTGCAGGTGTCCGCAAAGCCGTCGTCCTGTTCGTCGCAGCTCTGATCAGTGCTGGTGTGCACTTTGCCACTATCCAGACCGGACATGACAACTGGAATCTCGGCGCATTACTCGGCATGCCAGAGTTCATGAATGGCATCTGGTATCTGTCTTTGATGACCGTCGGCGTCGCCTTTATCGCGGGGCGTGGCGGTGTCGCTTTTATAATTGGCGGCTTCGTCGCTTACTGGTTCCTGTCGCCGATGCTTGCGGCAACCGGCGGCTTCCCGATTGATGAGGCGGGCCAGGTAATTTCGGATCCAAATGCTCTGCGGCTGATGCTCTACAGGCCATTTGGCATCGGTATGTTAATCGGCGGCGCCATAATGGGGGTTATCCTCGCAGCGCCCCTTATCCTGAGCGCCATTCGATCGATGCAAAAAGCGGCCAAAGTCGCTGGCGGCAGTGGCAGCGAAGAAATGCCGATCAAGATGCTGTACTTCGCAGTTGTCGGTGCAGTGATCCTGCTTTGTGTTATGGCCGTCACGTCCGTTGAGTCGATGGGACTGGGTGGTGGCATTGCCATGGCCTTGCTGGGTACCTTGTGGATCTGGATGGCAGGAATCATTCTGTCCGAGGCCATTGGTCGCACAAACTGGTCGCCACTGTCCGGGATGACGCTCGTAGGAATCACCCTGCTTATCGTCGTGACGCAGGCACTCGGGCTCGACCGTACCGATTCGATCATCGCCGCCATAATGGTCGGCGCCGCAATGTGCGTTGCCATGTCGCAGGCAACCGACCTGATGCTCGACCTGAAGACTGGCTACCTGGTCGGCGCGACACCACGCATGCAGCAAATGGGACAGTTCATAGGCGCGTGGCTTGGTCCTATCGTTGTGATCTTTGTGATCTTTGTGCTGCATGAGGCGTACGGACTGGGCAGTACCAAGCTGCCGGCACCCCAGGCCCAGGCGCTGGCAAGCACGATCGACGGCATCATGGGCGGCGACGTACCGACACAAAAATACGCAGCGGGCGCGGTGCTGGGCGGCGTACTCTCCGCATTCATTGGCGGGCTCGGTATTACGGTTGGCCTTGGCTTCTACCTGCCGTTCAATATCGTATTGACCTATTCACTCGGCACGCTGGGCCGCGAACTCGCGGACCGCTTCAAGGGCAAGGACTGGAGCGACAACGTCGGTATTCCTATTGCGGCCGGACTCATCGTTGGCGAGGCCCTGGTGGGCGTCGGCAACGCAATTCACGCCGTATTGATGGCAGGTTGAGGGGAGCAAACACATGATAAATATCGCATACCTTTTGCTCGTCGCCGGATTCCTGGGCGGCGCTTATGTCGCTGCGCTGGACGAACAGCAGGTCAACTGGATTCAATTCGCCGTCGCGGCCATCGCAGCCGTTGCAGGTGTCTTGATCGCGAAACGTATCGCGTCTGCAGCGGCGCGCTCAGACACTATCCTCGAAACCAATCGCAACGAACTCAATGCGTCGATTGCCAATATCGTACGCGACCTCAGCGAGGTCACAGCGGATGGCTCTGCTCCATCGGGAGCGGCATTGCGCAATTGGATCGACAGCAAATTGCGTAATGATCTACGGCGTTTTGCCGAGGCACGCGAGAGCATGGTGCACCTGTATGGATTGCAAACCTATGCTGACATCATGAGCGAGTTCGCCGCTGGAGAGCGATATGTCAATCGCGTCTGGTCCGCTGCGGCCGATGACTATGATGAGGAGGCCAGCCGATATCTCGAACGCGCGCGCGCACAATTCGCACACGCCCAGACAGTGTTGGCGTCGGCCGCAAGCCAGGCAGTGTAACCAGGCAGAAGCCAAATGGACTTTGATCACAGCGACAAGACGAGCGACCTGATTCAGCGACTGTCGGCGTTCATGGGTAAGCACATCTATCCAAACGAGTCGACGTTCTACGGACAAGTCAATGCCATGGGTGATGACTGGGTCCCTGCAGCGATCATCGAGGAGCTGAAACCCAAGGCCCGCGAAGCTGGCCTCTGGAACCTGTTCCTGCCCGACTCGTCGCTCGGCGCTGGCCTGACAAACCTCGAGTACGCGCCACTGTGCGAAATCATGGGCCGCGTTCACTGGGCACCAGAGGTCTTTAACTGCTCGGCACCCGACACAGGAAACATGGAGACGCTGGAACGCTACGGGACAGAGGAACAGAAACGCGAATGGCTCGATCCATTGCTGGCAGGTGATTTTCGTTCCTGCTTTGCGATGACCGAACCGAACGTCGCGTCATCGGACGCGCGCAACATAGGATCAACGATACTGCGTGACGGCGACGACTACGTAATCAATGGCCACAAGTGGTGGTCATCAGGTTCGGGTGATCCTCGTTGCAAGCTGTTCATCTTCATGGGTAAGACCAACCCCGACGGAGATGACGTCTACCGGCAGCAATCGATGATCCTGATTTCCGCGGATGCGCCCGGCGTCACCATCAAACGCTCGTTACCTGTTTTTGGTTACAGCGATGCGCCACATGGCCATGGCGAGATCCTGTTCGAGAATGTACGTGTACCGGCGGAGAACATTCTTCTCGGCGAGGGCCGCGGATTTGAAATAGCCCAGGGCCGCCTCGGCCCAGGACGCATTCACCACTGTATGCGCCTCATCGGCCAGGCTGAAGTTGCGCTGGAAAAAATGTGCCGCCGGGCTCAGGATCGGCATCCGTTTGGCAAGCCGCTGGCGGAACAGGGAGTAACGAGAGAACGCATTGCCGAATCGAGAATCCTGATCGACCAGGCGCGCTTACTCGTGCTCGCAGCTGCGGACAAGATGGACAAGGTTGGCAATCGCGAGGCCCGCAAGGAAATCGGCATGATCAAGGTTGCCGCGCCGCTCATGGCCTGCCAGGTTATCGATTGGGCCATACAGATGCATGGCGCGGGTGGTGTCTGCGACGACTATGGCCTCGCCTACGCATACGCCAACGCACGCACGCTTCGTTTGGCAGACGGGCCAGACGAGGTTCATCGCGACCAGATCGCACGACTCGAGATGAAGCGCCACCAATAATCCATGACGACACCGGGCGACAACCGCGAACTCGGCATACCTGCCGATGTGCATCGGGTTAACGAAGCGGTGCTGGTAGCTTACCTCAAGGACCACATCGCAGGCTTCGCGGGTGATTGCACAATTCACCAGTTTCTCGGCGGCCAATCCAACCCAACTTACCTGATAGAAGATACGTCTGGCACCTACGTCCTGCGTAAGAAGCCACCGGGCACGCTATTGCCGTCAGCACATGCCGTTGATCGAGAGTACCGCGTCATTTCTGCACTGGCTGATACAGATGTGCCCGTCCCCCGGACACGTAACTTGTGTGAAGACGAGACCGTTATTGGGCAGATGTTCTATGTCATGGACTACGTTCCCGGCCGGGTTCTCGCCGAGCGTGAAATGCCCGGATGCACACCGGGTGAACGTACCGCCATGTTTCATTCAATGGCATCCGTGCTCGGCACGCTTCACAGCGTCGACTATCGCGATGTTGGCCTTGACGATTTTGGCAGGCCATCGATGTACGTTGCACGTCAGGTTGCGCGCTGGTCGAAGCAATACGAAGCGTCGAAAGTCGAGGACTGCGAGGCCATGGACAACGTCATTGGCTGGCTGACACAGAACAATCCCGATGACGAACAAGCGGCGATAGTGCACGGCGACTATCGACCCGGCAATGTCATATTCCACAGCAAGACTCCCGATGTCGCCGCCGTGCTTGACTGGGAGTTGTCGACGATTGGCCATCCTTTGGCAGATCTCGGCTATTTCCTGATGCCCTATCGGCTCGATGCCGCCGCGTCGCCCTGGGGATTGCAAGGGCTTGATCTCGACGGGCTCGGCATACCGCCCGAATCTACGCTCGTCGAAGCCTATGCCGGGGCAAGCCATCGGGAGTCGGTCGAGAATATCGATTACTACATTGTATTTTCAATGTTCCGCCTCGCCGCGATTCTTGCCGGCGTTCTCCGGCGCGGGCTCGACGGCAATGCGTCCGACCCGCGTGCGGTCGAGCGCGGTCGAACCTACGCGCAGCTCGCGGGTGTTGCCCTAAGTATTGCCCACAATTCGTAATCATGTCGCCTGATGTACAATGCGCGCTGCTTTTCCGGAGGCAGCAATGTCAAGAAACGTAATCGAAACCGACGCCCTGATCATCGGAGCCGGGCCGGTTGGCCTGTTCCAGGTATTTGAGCTTGGTCTTCTGGGCGTGACCGCCCATGTCCTTGACACGATGCGTGTCGCCGGCGGCCAGTGTGCCGAACTCTATCCGGATAAGCCGATCTATGACATTCCCGGTATTCCCGTTTGTAGTGGCGAAGAACTGATCGAAAACCTGATGGTGCAGATCGAGCCGTTCAACCCGGTTTTTCACCTCGGCGAGGAAGTCACCGAAGTCGAAGCGATCGATGACGATTGGTTCAAGGTCGTGACCGATTCTGACACTGAGTTTCGCACGCGTACGGTGTTCATCGCCGGCGGAGTCGGTTCGTTTCAGCCACGACGACTACGATTTGAAGGTATCGAAGAACACGAAGAAAAGAGCCTTCATTACAAAGTCCGAAACCCCGGTAATTTTGAGGGGAAACGCATTGTCGTACTCGGCGGTGGAGACTCAGCACTTGACTGGGTCGTCGAGCTTGCGCCGAAGAGCAATAGCATGACTTCGATTCACCGTCGCCCCGACTATCGCGGCGCACAGGCGACCGTCGACAAGATGATGGCCCTCGCAAACGACGGCAAGGTCGACCCGATCATCGGCAAGGTATCGGGATACGAATCGGGTGACGACGGCATCACGGCAATCAAGGTCGATGTCGACGGCGAAGAACGTGTCGTGCCCTGTGACACTGTTCTGGCGTTTTACGGCCTCGCACCCAAACTCGGCCCGATCGCTGAATGGGGGCTGGACATCAATCGCAAGACGATCAACGTCGATACCGAGAAATTCGAGACCAGCACACCCGGCATCTATGCCGTCGGTGACATCAACTACTACCCGGGGAAGAAAAAGTTAATCCTGAGCGGCTTCCACGAGGCCGCACTCGCGGCTTTCGCCGCCAAGGAACGCATCGAGCCCGAGAAGAAGGTTCGTTTGCAGTACACGACAACAAGCCCGCTCATGCACGAGCGGCTTGGTATCACAGAGGACGACTAGGCCGCGTCTTCGTCTCCGGCAAAGTCCGGTTTATTGAGCTGCGCCGATCTCTTGTATTGACGGGCCTGCATGCGGCGCAGAATATCGTCCAACATACGAATCGCGGCCAGGATATGCGGCCCTTTGTTTAACATCACGCAATCTGCACGCTGCGACATCGCAGCGTCCGAAACCTCTGCCCGGGATGCCACTCCTTTCTTGGCTTTGTGTTCAAGAACCTGCGTTGCCCAGATGACGGGTACCTGCGCCGCTTCGCAATACCAGAGAATATCCTCCTGTAACTCGGCAAGCCGTTCCCAACCGCACTCGATGGCAAGGTCACCCCGAGCAATCATCACGGCAATCGGGTAGCGACGCATGGCTGTTAGTAGCAGTTTCGGCAGGTTCTTGAATCCCTTCTTGGTTTCAATCTTGACGATGAGGCCGATCTCACCTGCGCCCAGCCTGTCCAGCTCATCTTGCAAGGCGACGATATCGATCGGGCGACGCACGAAGGACAAACTGACTGCATCAGCATGCCGAATAACGAACTTGAGATCTTTCTTGTCAGCAATTGTCAGCCCGGGCAAGCGAATGTCACTGTCCGGGAAATTTATGCCCCGATCGGCCCGCAGTCTGCTGCCTGTGGGTTTGGCCTTCGTAATCTCGATCTCGAGATGTTCGTCTTCAATCGCCTGTATAACGCCTGAAATCTTGCCGTCGTTTATCGATATGCGGTCGCCAGCCGACACGAACTCGAATGCCTCTGGCTGGCGGCAGGAGATGTGGGCAGGCTCGATGATTTCCCCTTCATGATCTTCGGCAGCTGGTGAGCCAGGAATAGCGTCTCGATGCAGAATCAGCGTATCGCCCGGCCGCAGCAGCAGCGGCTGTTCAATTATCGGCAATTTACCGACCCGATAGCTCAGTTTCTCGCCCTCTTCCCTGCGGCACAGGCGCAGTTTCGTGCCAGTCGCGATGTAAGCGCCCTTGAACAACTCGACGACGACGCCCTTGTCGTCCTTGTCAACCACGAACAACCGACGCTTCTTGCCGCGTGTATCTTTGAAACGAATCTCATCGCCCGGGTGGGCATACTCGATGCAGTCACGAGGCACCGGAACGACCGCTACCTTTGTGCCCTGCCAAACGACGTCGTCCGGAATCAGGCGGATGCGTCGCGGCGCGATAATGCGCCCCATCGGATCTCGTCGCGGCCTGATGTGTGTCACACGTGGACCGGGACGCAACTCGCCCGTGCGGAGTTTTGGTCCGGCGAGGTCCATGACGATCTTGCAGGGCACCGCTGAAATCCGGCTCGCCTGCCGGATGTTTCTGATCATCGCCTCCCAAACCTGCTCGTCATCGTGTGCGCAGTTGATGCGCGCGACATTCATGCCCGCATCAAGCATCTCTGCAACCAGCGACTTGTTGTCGGCAGCCTCTGGCGGCATCGTCACCATGATGCCGACATCACGGCCCTGCGGACGCTCTCCCAGGATGGCGGTCTTGTGCCGGTCGGCTACAGAATTTGCCGGTTTCAGATCGGCAGTATCGTCCTGACGCGCTGCCAGGTGACGGATCAGGGTCCTGGCGCTCTCCTGCAGGTCCGGATGCACCGCCAGCAGGTTTTCTGCATACCTCGACTCGAACTCGACTGCACGTTCGCGAACTGCTGCTTGTTGGCTCTTCTGATGCTCGATATCGACCATAATCGGCCTCCCCAAACCCTTTTGTAGAGCATTTTTCGGGCGTAGGCAGTTATGGATTCCACCTACTCGGCGGTGGCAGCCGGGCTCAGAGGTATTTGGCGTACGTGCTGATGTACTTGGACGAGTTGTCAGCCGATATGAGTACGGCCTTGCCGCTCTTCGGCAGGTACGAATGCAATGCGGCGTGCATAACGGCACCCGTCGTTGGTCCAACCATGACCCCGTCCTTACGTGCGACCTCAATACCGGCCTTGTAGGCCTCTTCGTCGGTCACCGAAATCAGGTCATCGAGAAGGTCACGGTCCAGAATCGAAGGAAAATGCTCATCCGGGAGTCCGGTAATACGTTTCATTCCTGAAAGGCTGTGGTGACGCGTGGCGGGTTCAACGCCGATGATCCTGATGTCTGGATTCCGTTCCTTGAGGAAACGACCGACGCCGCTGATCGTGCCACCGGTCCCAATTGCCGCGAAAAACACATCGACTTCACCCTTGGTCTGCTTCCAGATTTCCGGTCCCGTCGTCCGGTAATGCGCCTCGACGTTGAGATCGCTCTCGTACTGGTTGGGGCTGACATACTTGCCGTTATAGGCCTCGCTCTCGACCATGCTCTTGACGACGCCACGAGCACCTTCGGACGGGAACAACGGGCACAACTCGTCCTCGACCTCAATCAATTCGGCACCAAGAAACCGCAGCATGGCCTTTTTCTCTTCGGGCGTGCCATTTGGCACCGCGATCTCGATCGGAGTGCCCTGCGCATTCGCCATAGCCGCGAGCGCAATCCCGGTGTTGCCGGCCGAGGGTTCAACGAGCGCCTGATTGGACTCGATCTGCAGTCCACGCAACATGTACAGCGCCGTGCGGTCCTTGATCGAGCCGAACGGGTTCATGCCCTCGAGCTTCAGCAATACCTCGTAATCGTCATGAGGATTGACGCGTCGGCTCAGTCGAACCATTGGTGTCGGATTATCCGGACTCGGTGCAAGGTCGACGATACTGTCGTACACCCGCTCCGAGGGTTCGGAGGCCGACCTGGAGGCTGGTTCGCGAGAGAAATATTCAAGTGCTGCGCCCATGCACCACAGTCTATGGACGACGACGCCATAAGCAACGATTCACAAAGGCTATATAACTATGTCGTTATAACCTGGAGTTATAAACATTCTGTCAGTATCTCGGCGTGACGCTGCGAGCGAATATCGCTGCGCTCGCTGATGAGCTGGTAGCCGACGTAGTATTTGAAAATATTACTGACGTAAGTGACGGTCTCGTGTCCGATTCGACGCGCCGCGATGATCTCGACATTATCGAACCAGACATTGGGGTCATAGCCATTTTCTGCGGCCTCGCGCCGCAGACGTGCGGCCTTGGCCGGGCCCGCGTTATATGCCGCCAGGGTCAGGAACCACTGATTCAGGTCATCAAATCCCTCATCGCTGAAATAGCGGTCGGCGAGGAAGCGCATGTACTTGGCACCGGCATGAATGTTGTTGTCGGCAGTACTGATGTCGTCAATGCCGACGTTGCGATCCGCAGCCGTTGATGGCTTGATCTGCATGACTCCTATCGCGCCGGCGGGACTGCGCCGGTCCTGCCGCAATCCGGATTCCTGGAAGCCCTGTGCCGCGAGCATGAGCCAGTCGAAATCGAACTGCTCACCATAGTCCTGAAACAGGCGCGCCAGCTCTTCAACATTTTGGGTGTTTTGTCCGGAGTTCGCGCAACGTACACGCGATGCGTCCTTCAGGTAGCGATTAAACGTATCGTTGCCGATCATGCTGCCCTTGCCATACTTGCGAAGGAACTGGTTGATGACTTTCGACAATTCAGGCGTGTCCTTGCGGATTGCCCAGGCGATAGAGCCTCCTTCATTAATGACCAGGTCTTCG
>CALZHX010000096.1 GCA_945787435.1 uncultured Woeseiaceae bacterium | reverse complement strand
CGCGGTATCGGCATTGACGCTCCATGGGACATCACTTTGCGGGGAGTAGTTGATTCGCACCTCGGAAAACGAGACCTGGTCATCGCCCAGTTGTTCAGCCTCCCTGGCCTGTAGTTCATAGAGCAACTGTCCGTCCGGACCTGTGCCGAGAATTCGCGCAGATTTTAGGTAGTAACCGCGCTGTGCGCCGTCAAATGATGCCGTATCGGCCCCATCACCCTGGTTGGATCGTGCCAGGAACCAGCTGGACATTGCACCGACAGCAAGCACCGCGATAATCAGCAATTCGCGGGTGCCGATCACGGCTGCGCTCCAGCCCTGGCTGCGAGGATCAGTTCGCATACTTCGCGAACGGCGCCGTGACCGCCGCCAGCGGATGTTGTGTAGTCGCAGTGTTCGCGAACCTCCGATACCGCATTGGCGACGGCAATCGAGTATCCGACCGCGTTCAGTAACGGCAGGTCAGGAACGTCGTCTCCGACGTAAGCGCATAGCGCGGTTGTGATGTCGAGCGCATCGACGATTTCGCCGAGCGCGGCAACTTTGTCCTTACACCCCTGCACGACGTGCGTGACACCGAGTTCCGCCATGCGGCGTTCGACGGCGCCCGAGTGCCGACCACTGATGACAGCGACATCGATGCCGGCGTTGATAAGCTGGCGAATCCCGAAGCCATCCTGCGTGTTGAACGCCTTGGACTCGACTCCGTCATTTGAAAGGTAAAAACGGCCATCTGTAAAAACGCCGTCGACGTCAAATGCGACAAGGCGTATGCCGGACAATCTTGAATTCGGCGCGCTCACATGATGCCTGCGCGAAACAGATCGTGAATATTCAACGCGCCCACGAGCCGGCCGACTTCGTCGGTCACGAGCAGGCCTGTGATCTTGTTTTCTTCCATTACGTGCACTGCCTCTGCGGCAAGTATGTCAGAGGTCGTTGTCTTGCATTTTGTGTGCATGATTTCCTGCATAGCGGTCTTGCGCACATCGACGCCGGCATCGAGCGCACGGCGCAAATCTCCGTCAGTGAAGATGCCGAGGACTTTCTCGTCAGCGTCGACAACGGCTGTCATACCGAGGCCCTTCTGGGTCATTTCCATCAGGCCGTCGCTGAGCAATACATCCGCAGTCACTTTTGGCACGTCATCGCCACTGCGCATGACGTCGGCGACGCGAAGTAACAGTCGCTTGCCCAGGCTACCGCTGGGATGAGACATCGCAAAGTCTTCTGCGGTGAATCCCCGAATCTTGAGCAAGGCAACGGCCAGGGCGTCGCCCATTGCCAGGGTCGCCGTGGTGCTGGCGGTCGGTGCCAGGTTTAGCGGGCAGGCTTCCTCACTTACGCTGACGTCAAGATGCACATCGGCAGCCCTGGCCAACGTAGACTTCGGTTTGCCAGTCATTGACAGCATCTTCGCACCCATCCGTTTGACGAGCGGCAGGATCGTCAGCACTTCGTCGGTCTCGCCGGAATACGACACGGCAAGTAGCACATCCTGTCCCGTGATCATGCCGAGATCGCCGTGGCTGGCTTCACCCGGGTGCATAAAGAACGACGGAGTACCGGTGCTGGCGAGTGTGGCCGCGATCTTATTGCCGATGTGACCGGACTTGCCCATGCCAGTGACGACAATTCGGCCCGGTGTGTCCATGCAGAGCTCGCAGGCAGCGGCGAAACTGGCGTCCAGGCGGCTGCGCAGTGCGTCGACCGCCCGGGACTCGATGTCGAGCACCTCGGCAGCGAGTGCCAGAAGTTGGTCAGATGTGAGGTCGAGCGGCATTTACGGTCCCGGTCGTCGGTGTCATCCGTCCATTCTAACGTTTTGCAGCACCACGTAGGTATCGTAAGCAATAAATGCGATTAGAAGCGCTGCGCCCTCGACACGGGATAATTCGCTTTTGCCGTCGTAGTCGTAGGTCATTGCGAACAACACCAGTGTAAACGCGACCATGACAAATATGTGCAGGGACAGGACCGACGGCGCCATGGGCGACGGCGCGATGGTCGCCGCGACGCCGATGACAGCAAGCAGGTTGAAAATGTTGGAGCCGACAATATTGCCGATCGCGAGCCCGTATTCGCCCTTCATCGCGCTGACCAGGCTGACGGCCAGCTCGGGGAGGCTGGTGCCGAACGCGACAAGCAGGATGCCGATAACGACCTCACTGACCCCGAGCATATGAGCGATCTCGATGGATGCGCCAACAAGCAGGTGCGCGCCAACCAACAGAGTGCCGAATCCAACGATGAACCAGAGGATGGCCGCGCGCATGGACACATTGGACGGGATCTCGGCCTCAAATTCTTTCTTGATCGGATCCGAGGGTGCAGAGCGCATGCCCAGGCGGGCAAGCCAGATCATCACAATCACAAGACCCGTCAGCATGACAACGCCGTCGATCCGGCTCAGGTAGGAATCCAGGAACAGCGATACAGTCAGCAGTGAGACCGCGAGCAGCGCCGGCATTTCGCGACGCAGAGTCGCAGAACGCAGCTGGATTGGCCGGAAAATTGCGACGCAGCCGAGAACCAGCCCGATGTTAACAATGTTGGAGCCGATTGCGTTGCCGTAGGCAAGTCCGGGCTGCCCGCGCAGGGATGCATCGACCGATACGAGAATTTCGGGCGCCGATGTGGCGAAAGCAACGACCGTCAGTCCGATCAACAACGGTGCGACACCCATGTTGCGTGCCGCCGCAGCGGCGCCGTAAACGAATCGGTCCGCGCCCCAGATCAACAGCACGAGGCCGGCGGCAACAATAAGCAGGTTTACGACCATAAGGTAATCGGCATGATGACCCTCTTCGGGCCGGCTATCATACACAATCAGTGCCGCGCATTGGGAAGCTGTGCGCATTCCCGGTACACTGCGCGCCCCGGAGTAGTACGTAAACTTTGACGCCCATGGAACCGATTGAAATAAGCACCCTGATCGAGGCGGGATTCGAGAGCGCGACGGTCAAGGTCGTCGGCGATGGCTCGCATTTTGAGGCGCTGATCGTCGCGAGCGAATTCGAGGGCAAACGGTCGCTGGCACGACACCAGCTCGTTTATAAGTGTCTCGGCACCCTTGTCGGTAACGAGATACACGCGCTGTCGATTCGTGCACTGACACCGGACGAATGGCAGGCCCAGACGAGTAAGCCGCTTGGATAAGTTGCTCATTCAGGGCAGTGCCTGCCTGCAGGGCAAAGTCGCAATATCGGGTGCCAAGAATGCGGCCCTGCCAATTCTCGCCGGCACACTGCTCGCGACCGAGCCCGTTACCGTGCGCAATGTTCCGCATCTGAAGGATGTGACAACCACATTGTCCTTGCTGCAGATGATGGGCGCGCAGATCACGGTTGACGAGCAGTTGAACGTCGAAGTCGATGCTAGTGATATCAATCGGCGCGAAGCGCCATACGAACTGGTCAAGACGATGCGTGCCTCGATTCTCGTGCTCGGGCCGCTGGTTGCCCGCTTCGGCGAAGCGGATGTGTCGCTGCCCGGTGGCTGTGCGATCGGTGCTCGCCCGGTCAACCTGCATGTTGCCGGATTACAGGCGCTGGGCGCTGACGTCTCGGTGGAAAACGGTTTTATCAAGGCTCGCGCAAAGCGACTCGAAGGTGCGCACATCGTATTCGATACGGTAACCGTGACTGGCACCGAAAACTTGCTGATGGCCGCTGTTCTGGCTGATGGTGAGACTGTGCTCGAGAATGCGGCGCGTGAGCCGGAAGTGACCGATCTGGCGAATTTTCTGATCGGTATGGGCGCAAAAATTGAAGGCGCCGGCACCGGAACGATCACCGTTCAGGGCGTTGATAAACTGGGCGGGACCGACTATTCCGTGCTCCCTGACCGCATCGAGACGGGCACTTATCTCGTCGCCGCGGCGATGACCGGCGGGCACATAAAGGCCATTGATACGGCGCCCGAGACGTTGGAGGCCGTTCTGATAAAGCTCTCCGAGGCCGGTGCGGATATCACTACCGGTTCGGATTGGATCGACATCAACATGCACGGCAATCGCCCACACTCAGTCGACGTCAGGACAGCCCCGTACCCGGCGTTTCCGACCGACATGCAGGCGCAGTTCTGTGCAATGAACGCGGTTGCCGACGGCATCGGCACAATCACAGAGACCGTATTTGAGAACCGCTTCCAGCATGTTCTCGAATTGCAACGCATGGGCGCCGATATCCAATTGGAAGGAAACACGGCGATCTGTACAGGTGTGGAGCGACTGACGGCAGCGCCTGTAATGGCGACCGACCTGAGGGCGTCGGCAAGCCTCGTGCTTGCCGCACTGGCCGGTGAGGGAGAGACGCTGGTAGATCGCATCTACCACGTTGATCGCGGCTACGAACGCATCGAGGAAAAGCTGCGCCAGCTCGGTGCGACGATTCGCCGCGTTCCGAACGTGTAGTGCTATTCGGCGTAGCCGGATCGCTCTGTAGCGATCACGGTCGTTTCGAAACGCTGACGGTCGCGAATGCCGACAATACTGACCTTATCGCCCGGGCTCGTTCCCGCCACGACCAGCTGCGCCTGCCGCTGCGAAAAAATTTCCTCACCGTTGATAGCCACAATAACGTCGCCCTGCCTGAGGTCGGCCATGTCAGCAGGGCTGTTTTCAAAAACAATGCTTAGCATGATGCCAACATTGCCCTCGACGCCAAGCGCACTTCTTTCCGCGCTAGTCATATCGTCCGGCTGCAGCCCGAGGTAGCCGCGAATGACCCGGCCATGTTCCTTGATCTCGTCCACCACACCGCGAGCCAGGTCAACCGGGATCGCGAATCCAATGCCCTCGGTGCCGGAGTCCTGCGCGAGCACGGCCGTATTGATGCCGACCAGCTCCCCCGCTACGTTGATCAGTGCGCCACCCGAGTTGCCGGCATTGATCGCCGCGTCGGTCTGGATGAAATCCTCAAATGTCACCAGGTCCTCAAGGCCGTGCCGGCCCGTCGCACTGACTATTCCCTGCGTCACGGATTTTGTCAGTCCGTAGGGATTGCCTATCGCAAGCACAACATCGCCGATGCGCAACTGCGCGGAATTTCCCAATTTGATAGCCGGCAAAGCGCCGAGGTCGACCTTGAGCAACGCCAGGTCGGTCTCGGCATCGACGCCGACCACCTGGGGATTCGCGAGTCGGCCATCTGACAGTTGGATGCGGATTTCGGCTGCCTCGGCCACTACATGAAAATTCGTGATCAGGTAGCCTTCCGGATCGATGACCACGGCCGAGCCATAGGCCGTCTCGACGCGGAAGCGAGTGCGCTCGTCGGTGGCCGGTGTGTATTCGACGAGCCGCTTGGTGTACACGTTGGCGACCGCTGGCGCGCTGATTTCGACGGCATCAGCATAGCTCGCCGGTGCGCGAGGACGATCACCGCCAATCGTGGGCAGCAGATCGGGACGGATCAGCACGACCAGGAATGCCACGGCCAGACCGACGACGATCGATTGCAGCACAAACAGCGTTGCTGATTTCAAACCGGCCAAACTAAATTCCCTTGATAATCAATTGGAAAGGCCACTTGGCTAGCCAACTTCGATGCGCCACGTGTATAATGCGCGCGAGCTACGCACTATTGCCTGAACCAGGTGTCATCCTGACGCCAAACCGGGCTTGCTGCAAATCCAATAGAATCGATACAAAGCATAATAAAACGCGCTGACAAAGAGGCCCCAGAGCAAACCTTTTTTTCGGCCCGGCGTATGGGAGTGCCTGATGAGCGAGGACGACGTTGATCGCATCGATCGCAACAGACGTCATTTTCTGACTGTAGCAACCGTCGTAACCGGAGCTGTTGGCGCCGGATTTGCTGCAATTCCATTTCTTTCGTCACTGCAGCCGAGTGCCAGAGCGCAAGCGCTCGGCGCGCCGGTTGAGGTACCGATAGGGTCGCTGCAACCGGGCGAGATGGTCCGTGTGCTGTGGCGCGGACGGCTGGTATTCGTCCTGCGACGCGATGAGGGCATGCTGACGCGAATGCGGGAGAACCTGGACCAGCTGGCCGACCCGAACTCGGAAGTGGTCGAGCAGCAGCCCGACTATACCGCCAACGAGACGCGTTCGGTCAAGCCCGAATACCTGGTTGTTGAAGGGTCCTGCACGCATCTCGGTTGTGCGCCGCTCGAAGATTTCGAAGTACGGCCCAGCGAAAACTGGGGCGGGGGCTTCTTCTGTCCATGTCATGGCTCGAAGTTCGATCTGGCAGGGCGTGTCTTCAAACGTGTTCCGGCACCAACGAATTTGCGTGTTCCGCCGCACCGGTTTGTCAGGGATGACCTGATATTGATCGGCCAGGACACGGGAGCAGCGTAATGGCGAGAATCGAAGCAGAAGTTGGCAAGCCGCAGGGCGGACTCATGAAGTGGATCGACGATCGTTTTCCGTTTACGGAAACGATGAAACAGCACATTACTGAGTACTACGCGGCGAAAAGCTTTAACTGGTGGTACGTATTTGGCGTGCTGGCCATGGTTGTGCTCGTTATCCAGCTGGTGACAGGCATCTTCCTGACGATGAATTACAAGCCGGCTGCAGACGAAGCTTTTGCCTCGGTCGAGTACATCATGCGCGACGTCGAGTGGGGTTGGCTCATCCGCTATATGCATTCAACCGGTGCATCGTTCTTCTTCATCGTCGTCTACCTGCATATGTTCCGCGCCATGCTATATGGATCGTACAAGAAACCGCGTGAGTTGATCTGGATCATCGGCATGCTGATTTTCTTTGTGCTTATGGCCGAAGGGTTCGCAGGTTACCTGTTGCCATGGGGGCAGATGTCGTACTGGGGTGCCCAGGTCATCATCTCCCTGTTTGGCGCGATCCCGGGTATTGGCGATGCGCTGGTCGAGTTCATCCGTGGTGATTATTCAATATCGGATATCACACTGAATCGTTTCTTTGCGTTGCACGTTATCGTGTTACCGCTGTCGTTGATCGGGCTCATATTCGTCCACATCGTCGCCTTGCACCATGTTGGTTCGAACAACCCGGACGGAATCGAAATCAAGGAAAACAAGGGACCGGATGGCATTCCGCTCGACGGCGTACCGTTCCACCCGCACCACACGTCGAAGGATCTCGTGGGCATCATCGTGTTCCTTATGCTGTTCACGGGTGTCGTGTTCTTCGCGCCGGAGATGGGCGGTCTGTTCCTTGAGCACGCAAATTTCGAACCGGCCAACCTGACAGCCACGCCGGAGCACATCGCACCGGTCTGGTACTACACGCCGTATTACGCAATTCTGCGCGCCGTTCCCAGCTAGCTGTGGGGCTTCATTCTGTTTGCAATCGCGGTCGTATTGCCACTGTTCCTGCCGTGGCTCGACCGGGCCAGGGTCAGGTCGATTCGTTACCGCGGCTGGATGTACAAGACTGCGCTGACGATCTTCGTTATCTCGTTCATTGCGCTTGGATATCTTGGGCTGCAGGAAGCAACAGACGCGTATGTCATGGCGGCAAGGTTCTTCGCAGTCCTATACTTCATGTTTTTCCTGTTGATGCCGTATTACACGACGATAGACAAGACGAAACCTGTGCCGGACAGGGTGAAATACCATGAATAAGTTAACGAGTTTGCGGTCAACAATCGCCATTGCTGCGCTATTCATCGCCGTGCAGGGATTTGCAGCAGGTGGTGGCGCTGAGCTCGAATCGGCCGATATCGACCCGGGCAATATCTCATCGTTGCAGCGCGGCGCGCGCAACTTTATGAACTACTGTTCAGGTTGCCACTCCGCGCAATACGTGCGCTTCAACACCATAGGCAAGTACCTGGAATTATCGGAAGAGCAGCTCGTCGACAACCTGATGTTCAATGCCGAAAAGACCTTTGAGACGATCCAGGCCTCGATGCCGGCCAAAGATGCTGCTCGCTGGTACGGAACGGCGCCGCCGGATATGTCGCTGATGGCACGCGCAAAGGGAGCGGACTACATATTCAACTTCCTGAAGGGCTTCTATCTGGATGCCGACAGCCCAACCGGGGTCGACAATTCTGTGATGTCCGGTACGAGCATGCCGCATGTGCTGTGGGAGTTGCAGGGATACCAGCGTGCCATCTTCGAGGAACACACGGAAGATGGCGTCACGACGCACGAGTTCGTTGGTTTCGAACACGCGACGACAGGCTCGCTGGATGCGGAAGACTATGATGCTTTCGTTCGCGACACCGTTAATTTTCTCGCCTATATATCGGAACCGATTCGTTCTGAACGCCGCAAGCTCGGCGTGTGGGTCCTGATGTACCTGATCGTTTTCTGGGTCATCGCTGTCATGCTCAAGAAGCAAATCTGGAAGGACGTCAAATAATGGCTGTTATCGCCAACCGTCGCTCCGTGATGACCCTGTTTTCGCGCCCGACTGAAATACACAGTCACCGCACGCGACTGGTCCTTGCTGAGAAGAACATCAACATCGAAATCTCTACCGTGCTGGGCAATGACCTGCCGGAAGACCTGATGGATCTGAATCCGTACCACACGGTACCGACGCTCGTTGATCGAGATCTGACGCTGTACGATTCGCGCGTCATCATCGAGTATCTCGACGAGCGATTTCCGCATCCACCGTTAATGCCGGTGGATCCGGTTATGCGTGCACAGTTTCGCCTGGCGCTGTTCCGCATTGAGACTGATTGGTATTCGCTCGCCGAGGAGGCCGAAGCGAACAGTGACGGAAAGCTCGGCAGCAAGTCGCGCAAATTGCTTCGAGAGAGCATCCTGCAGAGCACCGAGCTGTTCGGCGCGAAACCGTATTTCCTCAGCGAAGAATTTTCCCTGGTCGATGCGACGATTGCGCCGATACTCTGGCGCTTGCCCGTGTATGGCATTGATCTTGGTAGTCAGGCGGAGCCGATCGAGGATTACATGAAGCGCGTATTCGCGCGGCGTTCATTCTTGCAGAGCCTGACTGAACTCGAACAGGAAATGCATCTCTGATTGATGTGAGTTGTCCCACGTTATGTCACTTCTCCTGCAGAACCTGCAAAGAATGATAAGCTTGGGAAAGAATTGAAAAATATCCGGGGCTCGTCCGCGTTGAGTAACCCAAGCCGTTCAAAAAGACCGTACCTGATTCGCGCCATGCATGAGTGGATGGGCGATAATGGTCATACGCCGCATATTGTCGTGGATGCTTCAGTTGATGGCGTCAGCGTTCCAAAAGAACACGTCAAAGACGGTAAAATAATTCTCAATATCAGCGAGACGGCGGCACATAATCTCAAGTTGACCAATGATTCGGTCAGCTTCCGAGCCCGGTTTTCGGGTGTGCCGTTCGATGTTTGGGTGCCGATGCAGTCGGTTCTCGGCATCTATGCGCGAGAATCAGGGCAGGGCATGATCTTCTCGCACGACACCGACGCGAGTGAGCGGAAAGTCAGCGACGCAGACGCAGACGCAGACGCAAACGCAGACGCCGAAATCGAAACGACGCGCTCGCGTCCGCACCTCAGAGTCGTCAAGTAACCGCAACACCAGCTCGTAGCTCGTCGCACAGGTCCGGCGCCGG
>CALZHX010000095.1 GCA_945787435.1 uncultured Woeseiaceae bacterium | reverse complement strand
TTACAGGGTCTTGGTGCACACTGGGAGATGTGGGCGCTGACGCACGGTGGCATGGAACCACATAACGCGCTCAAGGCTGCGACGATCAACGGTGCCGAGTACCTCGGTATGGACAGTGACCTCGGCTCGATCGCTGCCGGCAAGCTCGCCGACATTGTGGTTTTGGACAAGAACCCGCTCGAGCAAATAGAAAATTCGGATAGCGTCAGCCTGACGGTCATAAATGGCGTCGTATATGACGCTGAAAGCATGGACCAGCTTTGGCCGCAGCAGGTTGAGAGGGGCAAATTCTACTTTCAATAGCTTCTCTCGTTTTTGTGGATTCGGTCATATTCCATAATCCTTCAGTCAGGGATAATTCTGGGCAATATGGAACCCCTAAGCCCACAATTTACGCTTTTCCTCACCGTCACGGCCGTTATCGGTGTCGTGCTCGGTTGGGCCATTGGCGCGTTACAGGCCAAGGGCCGTGCCCGGAGGATGACCGACGACTGGCAATTGAAGCTTGATAACTTCGTCCGCCAGCGCGATCGCCTGACCACGGAAACCGCCAACCTGCGTGCGACCATTGAACAGCAACAAGGCTCAATCCATCGCGCCGAGCTGGCAGTCGCCAAAAACAACACAGAACTCGAATCATCACGCGAGCGGGCCAAGCAGCTGTCAAAAGACATCTTCACACTGCGATCCGAACGCGAAGACTTCAAGATCCGGGTCGGTGAGATACAGAACCAGATGCTCATGACGAAGCGCCAGTCTGAAGAACTGCAGTCCGAATTCATCAAGTCGCGAGAGTTTTATAAAGGTGAGTTGACGAAATCGTTCGAGCGCCGCAAGGACGTCGAGCAGAAACTCCAGAACGCACGCGCAGAACAGGAATCGTTCACCAATCTGCTTGAGTCGTCTCAATCCGAGCACGATTCCGTTAACAAGATGCTCGCCTCGGCACAGAAGCGGCTCAGCCAGATGGACATCCTCGAACAGGATGTAATTCGCCTCGAGGCTGAGAATGCGCAGCTCAACCATGATGCGACGCTGACCAAGCAGGAAATTGAAACCCTGCGGCGCGATGTCGCCGAGATCGATGAGCTTAAAGTGCAGAACAAAGAGCTTGCCGAGGTTCTCAAGTCAATGGAAAGCAGCCGCAAGCAGTACGAGATCGACGCCAAGCGCTATCGCGATCACGCCGACCATGCCGAGAAGAAGTCTGAGACGCTGCGCCTCAAACTCGATGACGTCGAGCAGAATTTCCTGGACATAGAAAAGCAGCAACGTGACGCTCTCAAGCAAGCCCGGAAGGCCGACAACACGTCCGGACTGAACGGTAGTAAGAAGCGCAAGCCCAAGAAGGACGACTTGCAGGAGATCGTCGGCATCGGCAAGGTATTCGAACACGCTCTCAACGAATTGGGGGTCTATACTTTCGCGCAGATTGCAGCCTTCGACATCGCCGACGTCGCCCGGGTCAACTCAGCTCTGAAAGAATGCAAGGGCCGTATGGAACAGGACGACTGGATCGGCCAGGCCAAAGAGCTGCACTTCAAGAAATATGGCAAGAGCGAAGTCGCCTGAACATCGTCTGTACGCCCAAATAACAGCTACTCATACGACGCCCATTGCAGAAATTCCGGAAGGATTCAATCCTTACGGATCTGCCCTCTTGAATAAGAAATAATACCTGTCACTATTCGGCCATGGCCGAAGACAACCCCCCTCTGTACGGCGTCGGCGATGCCTCATTCCAGGCTGCAGGAAGTCGCGAAGGCATATTCAAACTCGTCAACGAATTCTTTGATCGCATGGGCTCCGATGAGCGCTTTGCCACGATCTGGAACATGCACCCGGACGACAAGGATATCTCGCGCGACAAGCTCGCGAGGTTTTTGTGTGGCTGGCTGGGCGGCCCCAAGCTCTATCGCGAGAAATACGGCAGCATTGGTATCCCGCGCGTGCACCAGCACCTGGCTATCGAAACAGCCGAGCGAGACCAGTGGCTCATTTGCATGGGCGAGACGGTCGAGGAACAAGACTTCGATCCCTCGTTCAAGACGTACCTGATGGAACAGCTGTTTGTGCCGGCAGAGGCTGTGCGCCGGCGCATCGCGGGCTTGCCGAAAATGGAGCGTTAGAGGCTCAGGTCGACGAAGAACCGGGCACGCTCAATGTGCTCGGCTGTGATGTCGCCGCCCTCACCGTACGCCGGATCGAGATTGCCGCGGCGCCAGCGCGATAAATTAGTGCTGCACTTTGCGATTTTTCGCCGCCGTCATCTGCCTCCGGGCTCGTTGGCGGCGCAGATCGACGAGGTTTTTCATCTTGATCGTGTCCGGCGCCTTTAGCAGCTCTTCCATATCGCTACTCACCGGGGGCGCGTCCTCAATCTTGAGCCTGTGGTTGCCAAGCGAGATGACATCGTCGTCCTTGAGGATCGTTTTCCGCGTCCTGACCGAATTCACTGTAGTGCCGTTGGCGCTGTTCAGATCGAGCAAAACAAGCGCGTCGGTATAGAGCAGCAGCGCGGCATGTATCTTACTGACGTAATCGTCATCGATAATGATGTCGGCAAAATCTGAGCGTCCAATCAACAACTTCTTCTCGCTGAACGTGAATTCGCCGAGCGTATTGCCATTGCGAGTAATGATCAGTTTTGGCGGCTTGCGGCTCACCGCGGCTTCCTGTCCGAGTACGGGAATCTGTACGCCCGAATCGCCGGATGCTTCTCCCGGCGCATAGGTGTCCACCATACTGACCGGGAACCCAACTGAGCGCTTGATGGCCTCGAGCGCAAATCGGTTCAATTTACCTGGCCATCCATCTGACTGTTCACGCAGGCGATCACAAACATCGAACGGGAAAATAGTATCGGCACGCTCACTGCCTGCCGCCTGCATGCGCGCATGCAGGTAAATCATCGTTTCCTTGGATGACAACGGCAACAGTGAATACATGACCGGATCGCGCTGAATAAAACTCGTCATGCCGTCGGACTCGGCGAGCGTCTGCATGCCCCTGTCGCCGGTCAGTATGAGTCGCAACGCGAATCGTCCCTGCACGGCAATGGCGGCGATCGTGTTCAACACGCGCAGTGAACTCGGGTACATGCGATCGACGTTATCGATAATCAGTATCGGTGGCTGCCAGGATTGCGTCTGCTGAATTGCGAAATCAGTGACTGCATTGAGCAGGACTTCGGCGGGCTCGTTGCCTGACTCCAATCCGAACTGAGTGAGCATCTTCGACAGAAGACCCTGTGGCTTGAGATGCATGCCGTTGACGAATGCCACATCACTATCACCTGACAGTTGCATTGCCAGCTCGCGAGCAATTGTTGTTTTTCCAGAACCATCAGGACCGAAAAGCAGGCCGATGCCATTGGAATTTCTTAGCGCGGACTGCAGGAATGACAGTGCGTCGTGATGCGACCGGTATTTAATCGTCGTCAGGGAATCAGCGTCCTCCCCAAACGCGCGATTACCCACAACAGAGTGATTTGCTTGCATGAATACTCAGTAGCCAAAATGTTTACGATGCGTATTATTCCTCTATTGCACGCTGTAGCTGGGCGGAAGGTTCCATAATCTGGCCGATTTTTGTCGGAAATCTTTACAAACTCCCTCAACATGACTTATAACTCCTTGATTCTTATTCGCTTTCGGCGCGGCGAACCCTGTTTTTCCGGCGGCCCGTGTGAAATACCTATGTGCGACAAAAATCACATTTCCAGTACTGCTATATTCACCGCCGTGCGCACTCTCCTGATCTTCCTGACCGTTCTCGCCGCAAACACCGCAACAGCCGACGCGATCAAGTTCGACGAACTCGTTCTCGAGGCTGGCTTTCATATTGAACAACCGGTTCTTACGGCAAGCCTCGACGGTGACGAACGACACGTAGTGCTGGCCGGTCGGGACGATGAATTCGCGCAGCGAATCGCAGTCTTTTCTTTGCAAAAGACTGCGGAGCCACTGCTGGCCCTTCGCCCTGGCGCCCATCTGATTGCATACGACACGGGCCGCATCGGCGGTCATGACTCACTGTTCTTCATTGAACCAGGCCGCATCATGCGCCTCGACGTCACGACCGGCGCAGTTATCGAGTTCGCCAATGTCCGTTCGATCTACGGACAGCAGCGCACGGGCCAGATTACGCCCATTGATTTTATTCGTGACGTTAGCGGTGACGAACTCGACGATCTCGTCGTGCCCGATACCGCAGGGTACCGCGTCCGCCTGCAGCGCGAGGACGGCACTCTTGGTGAAGAGGTAGTACTTGAGGACAGCAGCGCAATGACTGTTTCCGGAGCGTCGGTCAGGTTCGAAAGCCGACCTTTGGTCAGCGGCAACATGACGGACGATGACCTTCCCGACCTTGCCGTCTGGCGCGGCAACACGTTATATGTCTATGAGCAACAAGCCGACCACCGCTTTAACGGCGAGCCTTTTACAATTACGTTGGATCTCGGCCTGCAAAGCGAAGCCGAGATGCGCGCAATCGAGACCGGCCTCGGCGCGATGGATCAAAGTGGGCTCACGGAGACACGCATATGGCGTGTCGAGGACCTGAACGGCGATGACCAGCCGGACATTCTGACCGAGTCGCTGTTGAGCAAAGGTGTTTTCGACAAGGAAAACGATTTTCGATTGCACCTTGGTCGACTCGATGGCGAGCAGATCACTTATCGCAACGCAGAGGATGCATTACTTGCTTCATCGGGCCTTCAGTACGGTCTGATTGCAACCGACATTAATGGCGATGGCAAAAAAGACCTGCTTGTACGCAAGGTGCGTCTGAGTTTTGGGCGCGTAATACGCGCGCTGATAGCCGGCAATGTCTCGTTGCAGCTGCACTTCTTCCGCATGACGGATGAGGACAGTTATGCCAAAGAGGCTAACTACATCACGAAGACCAACGTGCGGTTCAGTATGTCGAGTGGCCAGGTTGATATTCCTGCAATCC
>CALZHX010000094.1 GCA_945787435.1 uncultured Woeseiaceae bacterium | reverse complement strand
ATGGCAACGTCGTCCGCCTTCGTCTCGAGATGCCGGTCTATACAGTTGTAGCAGACGTTCAATGTGCCGTCGTGGTACCAGCGAATGTGCACATCGTCTTTTGCGAATGAAACGTCCTTGACCTTGGTGAACGGCTTGATCCAGTCGATACGGCCGGCCTGGTCCGCCCAAAACGCCTCGTTGTCATTAACCGAGCGTGCATACATCTCCGCATAACCCTCGTCGTCGATCAACGCACGTTCACGGGTCTCCGCACTTACAGGATAGATTTCGTTCATTGCTAACGCCTTTTTTATCAAAGAGCAGCGAGCCGGTTGGCAAGCTGCAGAATTCGTTCTGCCTGCACCAGGTGTGGCCGGTCGATCATCTCTCCGTCCATCCCGAGCGTCCCGGCTCCCGGGTTCTCGGCAAACAAAGCGACAATTCGCTTCGCCCGCTCGAGCTCCGAAGTCGTAGGAACAAACGCACGATTGATCACGTCGACCTGCTCCGGATGGATCGCGAGCATGCCCGAAAATCCATCACGCCTGGCATTCGATGCATAATCTGCCAGACCTTTCTCGTCACGGTAATCCGTATACACCGTATCTATGGCAGCGACTTCCGCAGCGGCCGCACCAAAAAGGCACAGCGAGCGGGCCAGCTCATAAGGTGGCAGCCAGTTGCCACTATCATCGCGTTTGGCACTTGCGCCGACCGCGGCTGAGAGATCCTCCGCGCCCCAGGACATCGCGGCCAGGCGCGGACTCGAACCCGCATAGCTCCCGAGAGCGAACAATGCGTCGGGCGTTTCTGTACAAATCGGCAATATACACGTGCGCCCGGCTTCGATGCCGTGAGTGCGCTCAAGCGTATCGAGCATGGCGGCGAGGCGAGTTATGTCGTCTGCCCCACGCGACTTCGGCAGCACGATTCCGGTCGGAGCCGATGGCATGACCGCCTCGAGATCGGCGGCTGCGTCCTCGCTACCAATGGGATTGACGCGCACCCAGACTCCCTCCCCGTCAACCAGGTAGTCGCGACTGAGTTCACGCGCTGCAGGCCGGGAATCGGGCGAGACCGAGTCTTCGAGGTCAAGGATAAGTGCGTCGGCGCCGACATCCGCCGCTTTTTTCATCTTCCGCTCGCTGTCAGCGGGCACGAAGAGATAGCTTCTGTTCATACGGGCTTCTTGAGCATCAACGCCGTGCGCTTGCATACGCCGACCAGTTCATCATGCTGGTTGTATGCCCGGTGCTCGAACGTCACGATGCCGTTATCCGGCCGCGACTTACTTTCCCTGAGCTCCAGCACTTCAGACTCGACCCGGATCGTATCACCGTGAAAAAGCGGCTTCGGAAACCGCACTTCGTCCCACCCCAGGTTGGCAACCGTGGTGCCATGCGTCGTGTCGTTGACCGAGATACCGACCATCAGGCCCAGCGTCAGGCAACTATTGACGAGTGGCTGGCCAAACTCAGTGTGCTTCATGTATTCGGCATCGAGGTGCAGTGACGCCGGGTTGTGCGTCATCGTCGTAATCAGGACGTTGTCAGCCTCGGTGATCGTCCGCCGAATCGAATGATCAAACGTCTGGCCAACCGTAAACTCCTCAAAATAGAGACCTGCCATAGCTCGATCCTCAGCCTTTCGCTCGCTCAATGGCCTCGACGATCAGGCGCTTCGCGTCGTCAGCGCCTTGCCAGCCGCCGATCTTGACCCACTTGCCGGGCTCCAGGTCTTTGTAGTGTTCGAAGAAGTGTTCGATTTGCTGCAAGGTAATCTCGGGCAAGTCCGTTGCATTGAGGACATCGTCATAGCGCTTGGTCAGCGCGTGCGACGGCACAGCGATGACCTTCTCATCCTGGCCCGCATTGTCTTCCATGATGAGCACACCAATAGGCCTGACATTAATGACGCAGGCAGGGACGAGCTGCCTCGTATTACAGACGAGCACGTCGATTGGATCGCCATCCTCGGACAGGGTGTGAGGGACGAACCCGTAGTTGCCGGGATACGACATCGGCGTGTACAGGAAACGGTCGACAATCAACGTGCCAGCCTCTTTATCGAGCTCGTACTTGATCGGGTGACCGCCGACCGGCACTTCGATTATGACGTTGACATCTTCGGGGGGTGATTCGCCAATAGAGATAGCATCGATACGCATGCGCTGAATTCTACCTTATCGCAGAGCTACTGATAGCCGCTAGTAGCCGTTGTCGAAACTGACAACATTCTGGAGAGACTGCCCCGAAATAAAACGTTTGTAATTCTCGAGGAATATCGGCGCGATGAGACTGGGGTGACTGATCGCTGCAATGTGTCCTGTAATCAGCAAGTTGGGCGCATCCCACAGCGGGCTTTCGGCAGGCACTGGTTCAACATCAAACACATCAAGCACCGCGCCTCCCAGTTCATAACTGGCCAGGGCCGATACCAGTGCCTCATCGTCAACGACATTGGCACGACCCACATTGATGAAGTACGCACGACTGGGTAATTGAGCAAATGCCGACTGATCCATTAGCTGGTCAGTCTCGCTCGTGTGCGGCAGCACGGAGACCAGGTAGTCGAGATCGTGCAGGAACTCGTGCAGTTCTTCGACCTTGAACACGTTTTCGAAACCAGGTTTCGATGCACCCGTACGACTGAGCCCCGTGACCGTCGTGCCGTTTTCCCGCGCACGGCGCGCAATAGCCTGGCCGATTGAACCGGTGCCCATGACACCGATTTTCTTTCCCAGCAATGTACCGGATGCTTTGTCGAACCACTGACGGTCACGTTGTGCCGCCAGTCGCTCAATGACCTTGAGTTCATTGGCCAGCATGTAGCCGATGACAAACTCCGACATTTGCGGGCCGAATACGCCCTTGATGCCTGTCAGCAGATAATCTCGCCGGTCAATTGCAAGTAACGGCGTAACGCCCGCCCAGGTTGATTGCACCCACTCAACCGCCGGCATATCGGGCAGGATGCGTGCAATAGACTCCGGGCCACCGAACAGGATTGACTGTTCCGTGTACGCGGCACGTGCTTCCGCCGCATTGTGGCAGGTCGTTACTGGTACAGAGGGTTCGGCGGCATCGATCAGCCGCGCATACTCTTTGGCATCTGCCCCAATAATCAGGACAGCCGAATCAAAGCCTTTCATACGCAACGTCGAATGTGTCGCCGTCTTCGATTCGGCCGCTGTCCAGTCCGCGT
>CALZHX010000093.1 GCA_945787435.1 uncultured Woeseiaceae bacterium | reverse complement strand
TCAATTCTGGGATGTACGTAAATTGGAGTTGGTCTAAGAGGCGTTTGAGCAACCGTCCGCTTCGGGTCAATACCAGACGCTGAGTATACAGCTAGGCGAGTGGCTGCTTTCGGCGCATGGTGGTCATTCACGAGCGGCTAGTTCTAGCCGAAGCCAATAGTGCCGCCGAGTTAACAGACAGATTATTTGAAGTCCGTCACAAATCCCTATGATCAAATGTGGGGCTTGCAGTACCTAACCGTACAGCCACCAGCTATCGTGCAAACTAACTCTATTGTTGGAGTGATCGAATTATGTGGTTGCCTACAAAGGTATATAAATCATTGCCGGTGCTATACGTCACGACTGGCGTATTGCTCCTCCTCGGCGCATTGTACATTGGCGTTGGTTACGGGCTTATGCCTGGCTATGTGACAATTGGCTCGTTATGCATTATCGCCGGTATTTACGTAACGTACATCCGGTGGAAGGCACGTTCTCTGGCTGCTCCACGATTGGCGCGAACAGATCGGCCAGATGCTGACCTTTGCCTATGATTTGCGAGACCGACTCAATTGGCGATGCCCGGTCAATCTAGCCCTTTAGCTGATCAGAAACCGCTTCATTATTTTCTTCTATTGATCCTTAAGGCTTTCCATCAGTACCTGGAAACGAGGATTGCCATGGAGTGAATCGAGATCCGAATCGTTCTCAGCCCACTCCGCAATTGACATGCCTGCCAGGTTTGCTCTTTCGAGACAATCCAGCGCGACGCAAATTTCATGAACCAATGTTGGCGCCGTTACAAAGTCATAATCAATCCGTATCCACCGTAGAATTGGCATTGTCCTCTTCGCGTCAGTACCAGCCGTTGGATATACATCCAGGCCAATAGCAGGCTTCAGCAATGGTCAGAACAAGTTCCAAAGGTGGAAGATAGCGGTGCCCGCGAAGGTACCCAGCGCATAGCCAAGCACCCCGACAAGCACGCCCGGTGTAACGAGATCATGCCAGCCCCGGGCCGCTGCCAGTGCGGGCGCCGTGGTTGCACCCAATACGGCCGCATTCGATGCCGTGACGAGTTCGGGCAAAGTAAGCCGGAACATCCTGCCAACGCCGAGCAGCACGAGCAGGTGAACACTTAGCAATATGACCACGACCACGATGAGAAGTGGCGCAATCTGCACCATTGCTATGAGATTGGCACCTGCGGCGATCGCAGCGAAGAACACGAACGCGAGACCGACACCGAGTTCGAAGGCGCCATGCAACTTTTTCATCCAATGCGGAAACGCGGTTGCGACCACAAGAACGAGCAGCGTGATGATTGCATACCGCAGGCTTGGCAATTCGATAGCAGCAGTGATGGCGTCGCCGATTGCGACAAAACTGATAGCGGCCGCCACAGACAGAGTAAGGCTCATCGCGGAGATTCTCTCCGGTGTGACTTCTCTTGTCTTTTCCTCACCATGTTCATGACTCGTGAATCGTGTTGCGAGCCACTTCCAGCCCGGCAGTAATGCCAGCACGCTCAGGAACACAGCACTGAAAAGATTATCGGTCGCAGTGGCGGCGGAGAAGAACGAAGCGTCTGTCCGCAGACCGGTGATCTCTCCAAGTGCGGCGTAGTTTACCGAGCCACCAATATAAGTTGAGGCGAACAGTCCCGCGATTCCAGCCTCCCGCAGTGCAGGATCGATGTCGGCGGCCGGCGCCAGCGAACTGAGGTCGAGCAGGCTCACCGCAATGATGACGCCCAGTATCGTGCCGACGCTCGCCACGAGAAAGGCGACCGTCATACGTGTCGTTTCGAAGAGCATGTGCCTGAGGTTGGCTTTGAACAGGAATAGCGGAATGAGAACGGGGACAAAGTAACTGAAGACGAAATCGAAGGCAGGCGCGGAGTGGGGGATGATGCGCAGGTTGGCTGCAGCAATCGCCGCGAGGATGGCTATCACGGCGCCGGTCAGGTGTGCGCCAAATTTAGTTTTCTCAGCGAGAAACGCCCCGCCCGCGATGACAAATAGTGAAGCCATCAGGGCGAAATCATTGTCTGGGCTTATCAGTGTCATAGAGTTTCTTCTTATTAATTGACGATCCTAAAGCTTGTCCCGGATCTGATGGTACAGCACACCCAGGGCCACAAGGGGCTTGCGGAAAGTGTGAGCGCCAGGAAACCGGGTCGGCTTGATGCTCGCAAACACATCGAAGCGTTCCATCGTGCCCGCAACGGTATCCGCCATAATTTCGCCGGCGAGATGGGTGACATTAACACCGTGGCCTGAGTAACCCTGCGAATAAAAGACGTTTGGGGCAACGCGGCCCATTTGTGGCACGCGATTCAGCGGCACGCCGATGGTTCCGCCCCAGGCGTAATCGATCTTTATTCCCTGCAGCTGCGGATAGAGTTTGAGCATCAGTGGTTTGTGGTGTCGTTCGATGAACCCCGGATCATCGCCGAAGTAGTTGATGCGAGCACCGAACAGCAGCCGTTTGTCCGCACTCAGACGGTAGTATTGAAGAACAAAATTGGGGTCGCATATGGCGAGGTCCATTGGATTGACGCTGGCTACCTGATCATCAGTCAGAGGTTCGGTCGCGATGATGAAACTATTGACCGGGAACATGATGCCGCGAAGGCGTGGCTCGATGAAGTGATACGCGTTGCCTGCAATGACCACGTGCTCGGCAGTCACCGAACCGTTCTGTGTGATGACTGCGGGCTTTGATCCGTGATCAATGCGCAGGACGCTGGATCCTTCGTAGATCGTTGCACCCCGGGCAACCGCAGCACATGCCTCACCAACGCAGAGATTGAGAGGGTGCAGGTGGCCGTTACCCATATTGAGCATGCCGCCGATGTACGCATCGGTTCCGGTCGCGTCGCGCGTCGCTTGCTTGTCCAGCAAGCGGTATTCGTGCGGGAAGTTGCGTTTCTGCAGTTTTTCGAAATCCTCCTCGAGGTCCCGCATATGGCGCGGCTTGAAAGCGACATCGACGTAACCGTACTTGAGGTCGCACTGTATGCCGTACTGCTCGACGCGCTGCCTGATGATCTCGTGGCCTCTCCAGCGCATGTCCCAGAGCAGGTCGTCATCTGCGTTTTTCGATAAGTGCTTCTCACCGGCGACACCGCTGATCATTTGCCCGCCATTGCGGCCGGACGCGCCCCAGCCAACTTTATTGGCCTCAACAACGTGTACGTTGTAGCCACGCTCCGCCAGGTTCAATGCCGTGGCAATGCCGGTGAATCCGGCGCCAATCACACAGACATCGGCGCGCTGATCGCCCTGCAATGGCGCGAAGTCGGTCTTCTCATTAACGGTTGCGGCGTAATAGGAACCGGTGTGCGGCATCGATCGCATACGTGCTTATTCGGATGGCAGCTTGAAAGCCAGGCCGCCTTTTATTACCACAGCCACGTCTTGCATCACTACCTGATCTTCAAGCGGATTGCCCCGCACGGCGATCAGATCACCCAGACGACCCGCTTCCACGGCGCCCACCTCGGGTATGTCCACATGATCAGCAGCGACAGACGTGGCTGACCTGATCGCATCCATCGGCGCCATGCCGCGTTCGACCATGATGCCGAACTGCCAACCGCCCATATGGTGCGGCAGTATGGCACCATCTGTGCCG
>CALZHX010000092.1 GCA_945787435.1 uncultured Woeseiaceae bacterium | reverse complement strand
GCGGGCCATCGAGTACTTACAGCCTGATCGCCAATTCGGATATTCCGTGGCCGACGATTACGACGTCGGACGGTGAAGAAGTACGCATCGACTCACAGGGTTATGGCCGGGTTCGTGGCAGCGAGAACCGCGACGATCGCAAACTGGCGTTCGACACCTTCTGGAACAAGTGGCTCGAGTACCGCAACTCGGTCGGCATGGTACTGAATTCACATGTGCAGACGCAGGTCGGACTGGCAAAGGCAAGAAACTATGACGGCGTGCTCCACCGCGAGCTACACCAGGACAACATTCCGCCAGCCGTCTATCACACGCTTGTCGAAGAGGTAAACAAGGCGCTGCCGACACTGCACCGCTATTTCCGGCTGCGCGCACGCATGCTGGGTGTCGAGCAAATGCACTACTACGATATATACCCGCCGCTCGTCTCGCTCGATAAGGAATTTGGTATTGAAACGAGCAAGGAGATCACCCTGGAAGCCATGAGTGTTCTCGGCGACGACTGGGTCTCGCGCCAAAAGGCAGCGATGAACGAACGCTGGATGCACGTCTACCCGCAGCAAGGCAAACGTTCCGGCGCTTACATGGCTGGTTTCGCCTACGATGTGCATCCCTACCTGCTGCTCAACCACAACGACAACTACGCAGGATTATCCACGCTCGCACATGAATGGGGCCACGCGATGCACACGCTGTATGCACGCGAGGAACAGCCGTTCGAAACTGCCAGCTACGCTACCTTCATCGCTGAAATCCCGTCGACATCGCTCGAGCTGATTCTGCAGGACCACATGACGACGAACGCGGAATCCATCGACGAGAAACTGTTTTACCTCGGGCATGCGCTGGAAGGCATGCGTGGCACGTTCTTCCGCCAGACAATGTTTGCCGAATTCGAGCTGGCATTGTACGAATCCGCGGAGCGTGGTGAAGCACTCTCAGGACAACGTATTTCCGAAATCTACGGCGACATTTTGCGCCGCTACCACGGACATGATGAGGGCGTCGTTGTTATTGACGACCTGTACACCAACGAATGGATGTTCGTACCGCACTTTTACCGCAACATGTACGTCTACCAGTACGCCACGTCGAAAACCGCGGGTACGGCTTTGTACGCCAAGATCGTCGAAGATGGTGAGGCCGGCGTCGAGAACTACAAGGACCTGCTGCGTGCCGGCGGCTCAAACTATCCATACCTGTTGCTCGTCGAGGCAGGCGTGGACCTCGCCAAACCCGAACCTTACCTGGCCATCGTTGCCAAGATGAACGCGATCATGGACGAGATGGAGTCTCTGCTGGACGAGCTTGAATAACTGCAGCTTCGCATCGGGTTGACGGATACGGCGTCAACCCGGTGCCCGCGCTGACGATCTTGCCCGGCACCAATTCGCCGCTGAAGCTCTGTACACGTTGCCGCTGCGTTCCCGAACTATCAACGTATTGAAACTGCACCTGCACGCCAGTCACCGGCACTGGTGTGTCATTGCGCACCTGCACGACGATCTGACCGCCGGCCTCGCTACCGCAGGCTGAGGAGATGTACGACGCGGGCTGTGTCGGCAACTCAAGCCGCAGCAATGCCGCGTAGGCAGATTTCGCGATATCCCCGCTGCCGCTCTTGGCCACGATCTTGTAGTGCCCGATGGCCTCATCGATCTGTCCACGCTGTTCTTTGATCTCACCCAGGATGAAATGTGCCGGGGCCGTCGGCATGAGTTCCAGGCTTCGCTCGAGATCTACGACCGCCGCATCAGACTGATCAAGCTCGTGCTTCGCAATGCCGCGTTGCAGATGGTAATAGAAGAAGTCCTCGTCGCGGTTGATGGCGCGGTTGTAGTTCGTTATGGCCATGTCGTATTGCTTGTTGATAAGCCGCACATCACCACGCAAGGCATGGAAGTGCGCTTCCTCGGGGACCAACGTCAGCGCTTCATTCGCCAGCGTGAGTGCCTCGTCATTTTTTTCCTCGCCAAGCGCTTTGCGACCTTTGTCGTAGGCATCGTAGGCTGGTTTTGCCGCCATCGTCTTTTTCATCGCAGCCGCATAGCGTTCGGTACCGAGTTCACCACCGGCCGGCAGTTTCCTGGCCCGGCGCCTGTTTTCCTTTACCCGCTCCTCTGATGGCGGATGGCTTGCAAACAACCCGCTCAGCCAGTCCTGGTCGCGACTTTCGCTCAGCCTTACAAATGTTTCCTGTAGTGTTACTGCTCCTTGCGGGTCGTAGCCGGCCCTGGACATGTAGCGCATACCGTATTTGTCGGACTCTAGTTCAGCGTCGCGACCGTATTTCGACAGTGTCAACTGTCCCGCGAGACCCGCCCCCATGGCGGCCAGATCGCCATAGCCGCTATCGCTTGCTGCGACTGTCGTTGCAACGACGAGACCCTGCGTCATCATGCCACGCGACATTTGCTGTGCGCTGTGCCGCGCTGCAGCATGCACGACTTCATGGCCCAGCACCGCCGCAAGCTCGGCCTCGGAATTGAGTTCGGTCAACAAGCCGCGATTGATTGCGATCTTGCCACCCGGTAGCGCCCACGCGTTGGGCACTGAATTGTTCAGCACAACGAATTCGTACGGTAGATTGACTTCGCTGACAGCGGCGAGTTTTTGACCGACGCTTTCCACATACTGAGTCAGCGCCGGGTCCACGTCGTAGGTTCCACCTTGCGACTGCTGCATTGGCACATAATTCTGCAAGCCCATGGCAAGCTCCTGCTCACCACTGACCAGCATGAGATCACGGTCTCCGGTCACCGGGTTAACTGAGCATCCGGCAAGAAATGTGCATAAAACTAAGTAGTAAAAACCGTGATTGCGCATGTTACAGGCCTGTGTTGTGATGTCGCTTCATTGCGGCGTTGACATTATAGCCCCACAGAAACGTATAGAGGATTACAATGGACTTTCTCGATTTACTCAAGAGTGCAGGCGGTGACAAAGGTATTGGCGAACTCGCCGGTGCTGTTGGATTGGGATCTGCCGACACCAACAAACTAATCGGTGCGCTCGGCCCGGCGCTACTGGGCGGCTTGCAAAAAAATACCGCCGATGACTCCGGGCTCGCTGGCCTGCGCAACGCACTTCAGTCGGGGGGGCATGATCGTTACCTGGACAATCCCGAACTGCTGCGCGAAGACGCAACCCGCCAGGACGGCAACAACATTCTGGGTCATGTCTTTGGCAGCAAGGACGTCAGTCGCAATGTGGCCGCACATGCGGCCAGCGAAACCGGCATCGATGCCGGCATCATCAAACAGGCGTTGCCGCTCCTCGCCAGCCTGGCGATGGGAGCGATGAACAAGAAGAGCTCTGCGGGACAGGAGCTCGGCACATCAACCGGCAAAGACGGTCTCGGGCCCCTCGGCGACCTCCTGGGCGGAGGCGACGGATTCGGGCTCGACGACGCACTCGGATTGGCTAAGAAGTTCTTCTGAACACGATAGTGGAAATCCCGGATATCACGGCGTTTTTTCGGCGCGCAGGATCAAGTGGACGACAAACGAGAGGCAAAAAAGAATGACGATCTTGCTTGCGGACCTGTTGAGTGATCTTCGGGAAGACCACCGCAATATGGCAGTCATGCTTGACCTGCTGGGCGGGCAGGTTGAGCACATACGCAATGGGGAGCGACCCGACTACGAGTTAATCCATGACATCATGCGCTACATGACCGTCTACTCGGATGCCGTACATCACCCGAAGGAAGACTTGCTCTATGGAGCGATGAGGTCCGAAAAACCGGAGATGGCCAAGGGACTCGAACGTGTCGAGCCCGAGCACCGGGAACTCGCGAAACTCGGCGAGGCCCTGCGAAACGATGTCGAAGCCGTGGCCTCCGGCGCCGCGGTCACCCGCGATCGCCTCGTAGAGGACACGAACAACTATGTGTCGATGCTACGCAAGCACATGGCGTGGGAAGAAGAAGACCTGTTTCGGCGTGCCAGGGAACTCGTAGCCAGCGAGAAAGAAAAGTTCATCGACGTTTCAAACTTCGACACACTCGATCCCGTATTCGGTCCCGAACGACAACACTCGTTCGCGAACCTGTTGCAGAACATCAAGGACCTGTCTACGTCCTGATCAGAAGTACCAGGCGAGTTGCGCAAACACGCCGACGTCGAACGACAGGTAGCGATTCGGAATCCCCGATTCCGGACCACCGAATTCCGTGCCATTGCTTCCCAGCGGCAGGTTCAGGCTGCCGAGAAACGTCATGTTGTCACCCAGGCTGTATTGAGTGACAAGCTGCAACAGCGCACTCGGGTCATCGACATTCGCAACGAGCGTGGGTGTAATCATCCACAACGCAGACATTTCGATCATCAGGCTGCCAGCCAGGTAATTCCGATCATCACCATCGAAGTAATACTCGGCCGTACCACTGACATTGTGTTCTCCCCACAACCAGGAGTAACTCAGGTTCGCCACGACTTCGATGATCGTGTCGCTGTCCGTATCTGTGACAACGACGTCGCCTCGCCAAACCGCGCCACCCAAACTACCGGCGCCACCAAACCCCAATACGATATCGCCGTAATTCTCGGCGACGAGAATGTCGTACTCAGTCTCCCCGGCGAAGCCGTGGTACTTGAGCGCGATTGTGCCCTGATCACTCTTGACGTCGCCACTGGCTGGATCTCGGCGAAAAACCGCGGCTCCCTGCACATCATCGCCGTTATCCCTGAGGTATTGCGCATACACCATGTCGTCACCGGTCTTGTACTCGGTGTCAATCGTCGTCGGATCAAATGGGTTGACGAGATCCATCGGGGCAAAAAACAAACCGTTACCCCACGACAGGGCTTGCCGCCCTACCCTGACCACGGCCTTTTCACCGGCATAGCCGAACCAGAGGCGATCAAGCCGGTGCAGCAATGCGCTGTCAGTGCTTTCGCTTATCGTTTTAGTCAGGTCGAATAGCCTGCGATCGTCATTCGGCATCCCCAGCGGCAGGAATTCACTGTACAAGCCAAGCAACTGGTAGTCGGAGTGAAATGACCAGCCATCGCGCTTCGCGGAGAAATTGAGGCGTAACTCACCTGCACCGTCGAGCGATGTTGAACCCACGAGATCGCGAAACAGGCTGTCGTCGGGATAGCTCTGCCCGACCAATCGCAGTTTTGTGTGTCCCCCGAATTCGTAGGAAGCGTCGTCGGCGAACACACCAACGCAAAGAAAAAGAAGGAGAAGCGCGGAACTACGCGCCATCTTGCTCGATATCTTCGACGATTCGTCCGTCGAGCATGCGCACGAGACGCTTCGCATAGCTCATGACGCGCTTGTCGTGAGTTGCGATTACGAATGTTGTGCTGTGATGATCATTGAGCTCGCGGAACAACTCCATCAGACCATCGGATGTCTTCGAGTCGAGATTGGCCGTCGGCTCGTCTGCGAGCACCAACGCTGGCCGTGACACAATTGCGCGCGCGACCGCGACACGCTGTTGCTGCCCGCCGGACATATCTGCCGGACGCCGGTCATCGAGTCCGGCCAGCCCGACCTCTTCAAGTATTTCGACAGCACGCTTCTGCCGCTCGGACGCGGCCACACCTTGTACCTGCATCACGAACTCGACGTTCTCCCGCGCTGTCAGCACCGGGATCAGGTTAAACGCCTGGAATACGAAGCCGATCTGCCGCAGGCGCAGCTCTGCAAGCTCACCTTTTGACAGGTTGTCGATGCGCTGGCCGGCAATGTAGACCTCGCCGCTGTCCGGCTTGTCCAGTCCACCTATCGCATTGAGCAACGTGGTCTTGCCGCCGCCCGATGGAGCCGAAAGACACACGAAGCCACCCTGGTCGATGTCAATACTGACGTGATCCAGCGCCTTGATGTCTTCTTCGCCCTGCCGATAGGTTTTGCATAAATCAATGCAACGTACTGCCGTCATGATCAGACCTTTGTAATTGCTTCAATCGGTTCATACTGAGCCGCACGCCATGCAGGCGACAGGCTCGCGAAAAATCCAAGTACCAATACGACCACGTTCGCGAGAATCACGTCGCTGAGCAACAACTCGGGATACAAAACGCTCGACATGCCCCACATTTCCATGCCCTCACCAACAATGCTGAGGTCGACGCCATCCTTCATCGGCTGCACCGCCGCCCACGCAAGCGCCGTGCCTATCGCGAGTCCGATAGCGAGCAACAACAATGACTCAACGATGATCTGGCCGAGAATATTTATCGGCCGCATGCCGAGTGCGAGCATCAGGCCAATCTCCCGTACCCGCTAGAACACGGACATGACCAGGGTATTGACGAGGCCAAATGACAGCGCCAGGAAAATGACGATAATCCATACCAGTACGAAGCCGTCCATGACGTTGAGCATCGTTCCCAGGTAGGCATCGAGTTCTATCCAGCGTTTTACCTCAGCGCGACCATCGATGAGCTCAACCGTCTTGTTGTACTCGGCCTCTACGTCGCGAAAATCGTCGCCAAGGACAACCAGTTCGGAGACCTGGTCGCCCACTCGCAGCATCTTTTGTGTCGTCGTCTTGCCGGCGAAGACATAGTTCTCTTCATAGGCCTGCACGTTGGCGTCAAACAGCCCGACAACACGAAAACCGCGATCTGCAATTTCGTTTTCCGGGTCCTGACTCATCAGGACGATGCGCTTGCCAACCTTGGTATTGAGTGTTGTAGCGAGTTTTCTGCCAATAACGATGCCGTTGTCGTCGGCCGACTGGAGGAAGCGTCCTTCCACCGCATCGTAGTCGACGAAGGTCAGGCCACGCTCCTGTAGCGGATCGACACCCAGCAACGTCACTCCGCGAGAATCGTATTCACTCGTAATGACAGCCGGTACACGTATGCGGGTTGCCCAAGCTGAGAATTTCGCGGAACTGAACCCCTCGGAGAGCTCTGTATCTGAGACGGCTATAAGGTTCGCTATACTTGGATCATCGCGGTAGTCCGGATGATGCACCTGCACATGACCCGGTAGCGCACTGATACCGTCCTTGATCATCTCGTTGACCATGCCCTGCGTCAGCGCGGTCATGAAGATCATTGCCCAGGTGCCGATAGCGATCGCGGCCAGCATCACGAACGTGCGACGGTGGTTTCTCCAAAGGTTGCGC